>JAFZRB010000154.1 GCA_017620115.1 Clostridia bacterium
CCGCGCGAGGAGATCGAACTGAAGCCGTATGAGAAAAACGTGCAGAAAAACGTCATGATGCCGGCCATGGCCATCAAGCGCCATGTGGCTGTTGAGGAGCGCGCGAAAAAGCTGGCTGAGTTCGCGGAGACCACCGAACTGAACAGGGTTGAAGACAACGGCAGCCGCATCGGCGTCATCACCTCGGGCATTTCATACATGTATGCCCGCGAGGCGCTGGGCGATCGGGTGAATTATCTCAAGCTGGGCATGGCTTATCCCATGCCGGAAAAGAAAATACGCGATTTCGCGGCGAAATGCGACAGGGTGTTCGTGATCGAGGAGCTCGATCCCTTCATCGAGGAACACTGCCGGGCGCTGGGCCTCGAAGTCACCGGCAAGGACGCCTTCACGCTGCTGGGCGAATACACGCCCGCGATGATCGCGAAGGCCGTGCTGGGCATTGAGCCCGTCGCCGTCGCGGAAGCGGAAGAACCCATTCCCGTGCGCCCGCCGGTCATGTGTCCCGGTTGCCCGCACCGCGGCACGTTCTATGTCCTGAAGAAGCTGGGCCTTACCGTTTCGGGCGACATCGGCTGCTATACGCTGGGCGCGGCGCAGCCGCTTGCTTCGGTGGACAGCACCATCTGCATGGGCGCGTCCGTGAGCGCGGCGCTCGGCATGGCGAAGGCGCGCGGCCCCGAATTCAACAAAAAGCTGGTGTCGGTCATCGGCGATTCGACCTTCATCCATTCGGGCATCACGGGCCTGATCGACATCGTTTACAACAAGGGCGCGAACACCGTTATTATCCTGGATAACTCCATCACCGGCATGACCGGCCATCAGGACAATCCCACGACCGGCAAAACCATTCGCGGCGAGGCGACCAAACAGGTCGATCTGGAGCTGCTATGCCGCGCGGTGGGCGTCGAGCATGTTGTGGTGGCCGATCCATTCGATGTGAAGCGCTTCGAGCAGGTGGTGCGCGAGGAAGTGGAGCGCGACGAGCCCTCCGTCATCATCGCGCAGAGGCCGTGCGCGCTGTTGAAGTATGTGAAGTACAGCGGCCGTTGCGTCGTGACCGACCGCTGCAAAAAGTGCAAAATGTGCATGAAGCTGGGCTGTCCGGCGATTTCCGTAAAGGACGGCGCCGTAAAGATCGATCCCAACCAGTGCAACGGCTGCGGGCTGTGCGTGAACGTGTGTCCGTTCGGCGCGATTGAGAAGGAGGCGGAGGCATGAAGACGACCAACATCATGATCGTGGGCGTGGGCGGCCAGGGCACGCTGCTGGCCAGCCGCATACTGGGCAACGCGGTCATCGGAGAGGGCTACGACGTGAAGGTGTCCGAGGTGCACGGCATGAGCCAGCGCGGCGGCAGCGTCGTGACCTACGTGAAGTTCGGCGAAAAGGTTTATTCGCCCATCATCGGGCGGGGAGAAGCCGATATCATTCTGGCGTTCGAGCTGCTCGAGGCTTACCGCTCGCTGCCGTATCTGCGCGAGGGCGGCCGCATCATCGTGAACACACAGTCCATCGATCCGATGCCCGTCATCACCGGCGCGGCGCAGTATCCCGCGGACATCGCGGAGAAGCTGGCCGCGAAGGCGTCCGTGACGGCCATCGACGCGCTTTCGCTGGCGAAGGAAGCCGGCAACAGCCGCGCGGTGAACGTCGTGCTGATCGGTCTGATGGCGAAGAACACCGAGATCCCCTATGAGCGCTGGATCGAAACGCTCAAGGCCACCGTGCCGCCGAAGTTCCTCGACGTAAACCTGAAGGCGTTTGAACTGGGCTACAATAACTGACAAACAGAGGAGGAGAGTATGGCGTATTTACACAAGGAAATTGAAACAATGCCGCGCGAGGCGCTGAAAAAGCTGCAGAGCGAACGCCTCGTCGCGCAGGTGAAACGGAGCTACGAAAACGTCGAGTGCTTCAGAAAGCGCATGGACGAGGCCGGCCTGAAGCCAGAGGATATTCATGGCGTCGAGGATCTGAGCAGACTGCCTTTCTCTTATAAGAAAGATCTGCGCGATTATTATCCCTACGGGCTGTTCGCTGAGCCGATGAAAAACATCCGCCGGGTGCACGCCTCCTCGGGCACCACGGGCAAGCGTATCGTGGTGGGCTACACGAAGAATGATCTGGATATGTGGTCCGACTGCGTGGCGCGTATGCTCACGGCCATCGGCATGGATGAAAACGACATCATCCAGGTATCATTCGGCTACGGCCTGTTCACGGGCGGTTTCGGGCTGCACGGCGGCGCGGAGCAGATCGGCGCGACGGTAATTCCCATGTCGTCCGGCAACACGGCGCTGCAGATTCAGACCATGATCGACTTCAAGGCGACGGCGCTGTGCTGCACGCCGTCCTACGCGATGTATCTGGGCGAGGAGATCGAGCGGCAGGGGCTGAAGGATCAGCTCAGCCTGAAATATGGCATCTTCGGCGCGGAACCCTGGACGGAGGACATGCGCCTCCAGATCGAGGACAAACTGGGCCTCAAGGCGTATGATATCTACGGCCTGAGCGAAGTGCTGGGCCCGGGCGTATCCTGCGAATGCGAATGCCAGGCGGGCATGCACGTCTGGGAGGACAGCTTCATCCCGGAGATCATCGATCCGGATACCGGCGAGGTGTTGCCGGAGGGCTCGATGGGCGAATTGGTGTTCACGTCGCTCACAAAAGAAGGCTTCCCGGTCATCCGCTACCGCACGCGCGATATCTGCTCGCTGAACTACGAGCCCTGCGCCTGCGGCCGCACGCACCTTCGCATGAACAAGCCCCGCGGCCGCAGCGACGATATGCTCATCATCCGCGGCGTGAACGTGTTCCCCTCGCAGATCGAGGAAGTGCTGCTGAAGGTCAGCGGCGGCGAGATCACGCCGAATTATCAGATCGTGGTGGATCGCGTGAACAACACCGACACCTTCGACGTGAACGTGGAGATGAGCGAGCGCCTGTTCGCGGACGACGTGAAGTCCATCGAGCGCATCGAGAAGATAATCACCTCGGAACTGCGGAGCATGCTGGGCATCGGCGCGAAGGTGCATCTGGTGAACCCCAAAACCATCGCGCGCAGCGAAGGCAAGGCGAAGCGAGTCATCGACAACCGCAAGCTGTAAAGGAGGGCACGGCATGATTATCAAACAGCTATCCGCTTTTATAGAGAACAAGCAGGGCCGGCTGGCCGAGGCCATGAGGACGCTTTCCGATAACGGCATCGACATAAGCGCGCTCTCGCTGGCCGACACAGCCGATTACGGCGTGCTCAGGCTGATCGTCAGCGACCCGCAGAAGGGCCGGGATGTGCTGACGGAGAGCGGCGTCGTGGTGAAGATCACCGATGTCATCGCGGCGGTCATGGACGACGTGCCCGGCGGCGCGGCGCGCATCATATCGCTGCTGGCCGAAGGCGGCGTGGGCGTGGAATACATGTACGCCTGCATCGGCCGCGTGAACGGCAAGGCGCTCATGGTGATGCGCGTGGACGACGTCGAGAAAACCGAGCGTATTTTCTCAGAGAACAACCTCTCGGACATCCGGCCGGAGGATGTCTACCGCATCTGACAGATTGGGAGGGAAAGGGCATGGAATTTCACATTTCAAACCGCATGAGCGCCATTCGCGGCTCGGCCATCCGCGAAATCTTCAAGGCGGCGGCTGATCCGTCGGTCATCTCGCTGGCGGGCGGCAATCCTGCGCCCGAACTGTTTCCGAACGAGCAGCTCGCTGAAATCGCGCAGGATCTGCTCAAAAACCAGCCGGTGCTGTCGCTGCAGTACGGCGTGACCGAGGGCTACACGCCGCTGCGCGAGGCCGTGAAGGCGCGCCTCAGGGAGAAAGAGCACATCGACCGCGAGGGCGACGACGTCATCATCGTGACCGGCGGCCAGCAGGGTATCGAGCTGAGCACCAAGTCGCTGGTAAACGAGGGGGATACGGTCATCGTCGAGGAGCCCAGCTTCATCGGCGCGATGAACGCCTTCCGCTCCTATGGCGCGCACCTGGTGGGCGTGGCCATGGATGAGGACGGCATGAATATCGGGGCGCTGGAAAAAGCCATCGCCGAGAACGACAATGTGCGCGTGATCTACACCATTCCCACCTTCCAGAACCCGATGGGCGCTACGATGAGCGTGGAAAAGCGACGGGCGCTCTACGAGGTGGCGAAGAAGCACGGCATCGTCATCATCGAAGACAATCCCTATGGCGAGCTGACGTTCGATGGCACGAAGCTGCCCACGATCAAGTCGATGGATACCGAGGGCCTGGTCATCTACTGCGGCTCGTTCTCGAAGATCCTTGCGCCGGGCCTGCGCGTCGGCTTTATGTGCGCGGACAAGGCGATCGTCCAGAAGGCCGTCGTGGCGAAGCAGGTGTCCGACGTGCACACCGCCATGCTGCCTCAGCTGCTGGCTTATGAGTTCATGAAGCGTTTCGACATCGACGCGCTCATCGTGAAGATGCGCGCCAACTACGCCCACAAGTGCGGCACCATGCTGGACGCGATCGACAGGTATTTCCCGGCGGGCGTGTTCCACACGACGCCCAGGGGCGGCCTGTTCGTCTGGTGCGATCTGGGACACGGCGTCGATACGCTCAAGCTGGCGCCCAGGGCCACGGCGAACAAGGTGGTCTACGTGCCGGGCAACACGTTCATGGTGGATATGAACAAGCCCTGCAGCGCGCTGCGCCTCAACTACTCGACGATGACCGACGAGCGCATCGTCGAGGGCGTGAGACGGCTGGGGGAAATCTTCGGCGAAGTCATTCGGTAAATGTGGAATCCGTATTTGAGCGTGGCTTGCCACGCTCTTTTTTTGAAAGGCAGGGACCAATGGCTGGAATTGATATGACAGGCTGGCCCGCGCTGAGCGACGAGGCGCGGCTGACCGTGCTGGAATGCGTCGACACGCTCGCGCGCGAGGCGGAGAAGCGGGGGCGTTCGCCGGATGATGTGATCGAGGCGGCGGGGCCGTTCGGCCGCGCGTTCGGGCAGTACCGCGGCTCGGCGTTCCGCGCGCGCGTGTCCCGCCATGAGGCGGCGAGCGGCGCGCAGGTTTTTCTCATCGAGCCGCCGATCGGGTGCAGCCTGTGCCTGATCGGGACGGACGACGCGATTGTGATGATCGACAGCGGCTTCGCCTGCTGCCGCGAAGAACTGACGGACGCCGTCCGCGCCGCGCTGCCGGATTTCGACGCGCGCCGAAAGGTCATGCTGCTGACGCACGCGGATATCGACCACTCGGGTCTCGGGGATCTGGCCGATGAAATATGGATGAGCCGGAAATGCGCGGACGGCTTCGCCTGCGAGGCGCATGGAGGCCCCAACCTGCGCGAGCGCGACGTGATCCAGGGCGCTTATGAGCGCATGATCAAGCGGCTTTCCGGCTATGTCACGCCGCCGATTCAAAAGATGCGCGCCATCGGCGGAACGCCACAGCGGTATGAACAGCCGCTCACGCGCATCGGCGACGTGGCGGTGGGCGGCCTGCGCTTTGAGGCGTGGGAAGGCCGAGGCGGCCACGCGGCGGGCGAGTGCGTGTTTCTCGAACGGACGCAGAGAATCGCTTTTACGGGCGACGTGTTCTGCAATCTGAAGGCGTTGACGCCGGAGCAGGCCGCCTTCAACGCGCTGAGCCCGCGCCTGCTCGGTTCGGTGGACGACGACAAAGCGGTGGCCGGCGAAGAGCGCAAGGCTGTCTTCCGGCTGCTGGGAGAAGGGACATGGCAGGTGTTCGGCGGCCACGGCGGCGTGAAGCTGTGGGAAGGCTAAAAAAGTCGCACGGAAACCGGGTTTTACGCCTTGCCCTTCAGCCAGCTGTGCGCCGCCGTCCAGTTGACGTGCGGGCAGAGCAGGCCGCCGCTTTCCATCATATAGTCCATGAAGGCGAGGCATGCGGCGTCGAGAGAGCGCTCGAGGGCCGCGTTGACGATTTCAAAGTAGGGCGGCGTGCCGGCCTGATCCCACGCCAGCTTGTCGGCGATGAACAGCGCCATGTCGCAGGGCGAAGCGCCCTCCCGCAGCGTGGTATGGCATTCGATGGGCGAGAGGATATCCTCGTCTGAAACGCCGAAATACTCCGAAGCGACCATGCGCGACAGGCGCTGGTGCAGCAGGAAGCTGTAACGCCGCTCGGCTTCGCAGAGGGGCAGGGCGCGCGACTGAGCATATGAGAGCATATCGGCCGGCGCGATCACGGCGCTGATGTCGTGCAGGTATCCCGCGGCCTCGCAGGCGTGCGGATCCAGCCCGAAGCGCGCGGCGATGCCGCGGTTGAACTGCGCGACCGCCGCCACGTGACGGAAGGTTTTCGTTTTGCCGTTGGCTTCCAGAAGGTTCTGAACGTCGGATGACAGACTGCCGGTGAGCGCGGGCAGTCTGACATAGGGGAATGCGTCGAAGAACATGGGGAACTCCTTTACTGTGAGGCGGTCGCCTGCACGCGCGGCAGCAGCTTCAGCACCATCAGGCCCACCAACACCCGGCCGAAGGCTTCGATCCACATGAGCACCTGAATGTTGCAGAAGCTGAAGCCGCCCACGGTGATGAGCAGATCGGGCCAGAATTTGATGAACAGCGTGCCGAAGAGCATACCCAGGAAAGCCGCGGCGTTGTCGGTGAGCGTGTGGAAGGACAGATAGTTTGTGCGGTCGGTGTCGGGCATATTGACAAAGGGCAGGTTGGTGGCCGTGGTGTTGAGGACAACGCCGACAACGTGCTGAGAGACGCGGACGATGGCCAGCATCCACAGGTAATTCCCTGCCGTCACAAACGAATACAGGAAGCTGGGCAGCGCGTAGAGCAGAGCGCTCACGCCAAAAGCCCGGAACCATCCGCTGCGGTTGATGAGGCGCTGGGCGGGCTTGAGGAGAAACAGCATCACGACCGGATAGAGCATGTTCAGGACGTACACATAGGTGTAGGTGGTGCCGACGTTGTTCAGAAGATAATAGTTGATGGCAGAAGCGCTGGTGTTCACGAAGAACGTCCACGTCATGATGATGACGATGGTCAGAATGAATTTCGGATGCGAGAAGGGCTTCGTGACGATGTCGGACAGCCGCACGCGGTCGACGGTTTTCTCATAGGGATATTCCACGGGCCGCGTGAGCGCCCACAGCTCGGCCAGCGCCAGCGCGTAAGCCACGAAGCGCAGCGCGAAGATGATGGTGTAGGCATGGGGCGAGGCGGCGAAGGCGTCCGCGACGAGGCTGGAGATCAGCCCGGTGCCGATGCCGATGAAGCTGGCGATCATCGAGGAAGTAGAGAAATACTCGGCCCGGATGCTGTTCGGGATGAAGTTGAGATGCCACGCCGAGTAGCCGTTTGAAAAGAGGGCGCTGATGATGTTCGCGGCGAATACCAGAACCACGAAGCAGGCCGTGCGCGCGTTCTGGTCGTGAACGAACATGGGCATGATCGTAATGGCGAGTATGTTCAGCGTGTGGTAAGCGAGCCGCCCGCCGAAAAGCACCCAGCGCCGTTTGGGGAAGCGCTCCAGAATGCTGGGCGAAAACACGGAAAACAGGTTCGCGATGTAAGGCACGAAGGAGATGACGCCGATCTTGACCAGGTCGATGCCGTTCGCCATGAGGAAGCTGGTATAAAACAGCCCGCCCGTAAGCCAGCTGATGATGCTGAGCAATACCGAGGAAGCGAGCATGGCGCAGCGGCCCTGCGCCTTTTCTTCCTTCAGATTGAACAGGCGGCGTAGGCTGCCGTCGCGAAAACGGCGCTTCATTTGAAAAACACCCGCGCTTTCCGATGACATGAATTTGCCATAATCCTTATCGCTCATCATTATAGCATTTTCGCGGAATGATTTCCATAGCGCGGGCCTTTCGGCACAAAATTTTAAATACGGGCCTTCATTTGCGCGATTCATAATTGCATTTTGCGCGACAATCGTCTATAATGATTGCGTCGGCATCACAGGGCGACGCACGGACAGGAGGCTTTTGCTATGCTGAAAATCGGCGGCATGACGGCGGTATTGCTGGATCGGCTGGGCATCGACGAGACCTTCAGGCTGCTCGGCGAATGCGGATTCGATTTCGTCGATTTCAGCTGCAACGCGCTCGATCACTCGCTGATGAACCTGGTCGAAAAGCCTGATCCCCTCGCCGGGGTGTACGACCTGCCATTTGAGCGCATTGGGCCCCTTCTCGCGCCTTATAAGGAAGCGGCGTCCCGCCACGGCCTGACATTCGGCCAGGCGCATGCGCCGTATCCGCTCTACTGGCCGGGCAACGACGCGCGCAACGAGTATCTGAGGCAGGCGCTTCAGAAGTGCGTCGCGCTCTGCGGGTATCTGGATTGCCCGTATCTGGTAGTGCATCCCGCCTTTCTGGGCGACCCGAAGGATGAATGGCGCGTCAACATGGCCATGTACAAGGCCCTCGTGCCGGCGCTCAAAGAACACAACGTGGTCTGCTGCCTCGAAAACCTGTTTGTCACGAGGAATGGCAAGCCATACGAGGCCGTGTGCGCGGATCCCTATGAGGCGTGCGACTACATCGACGAGCTGAACGACTACGCCGGTGAAAAGCGTTTCGCCTTTTGCTTCGACACGGGCCACGCCCTGCTCACGGGCCGCGACGTCTATTCAACCATCATGAAGCTGGGCGGCCGCATCGAAACGCTGCACATCCACGACAACGACGGCAAACGCGACCTGCATCTCGCCCCATACATGGGCGTGCTGGACTGGGAACGCTTTATTCTGGGCCTGCGCGACGTGGGCTATACGGGCGGCCTGAGCTTCGAGACGCACAATACGCTGCACATTTTCGACAGCGAACTGACGGGCGAGGTGATGCGGCTCATCGCCGCCACCGGCCGCCTGTTCGCGCGAAAGATAGAAAACGCGGGACAATAACGCGGTTATAGAGGAAAGGGTGGTTTCAGATGAGGAAGATCGGGGTTCAGACGGCGCCTGTCATTGACATTATGGGGCCGGAACAGGGATTCAGGATGATTCACGAGGCCGGCTTCGACGTCGTGGATTTCAACGTCGATCTCTGGATGCCCGGCACGGAGATCCGCAAGGGCGAGTTCAGCGGCTTCTTCGATCAGGATATGGACGCCATTCTGGAGGCCATGCGCCCCTATAAGGAAGCGGCCGAAAAGTATAACGTGGGTTTCGGCCAGGCGCACGCGCCGTTTCCCAGCTATGTGAAGGACAACGATTTTGTGAACGGCAAGGTGCTGGACGCGCTGAAGAAGTGCATTGAGATCTGCGCCTACCTCGGCTGCCCGCATCTGATCGTGCATCCGGCGTTCTTCGACTACGACAACCGCATGGACCCGGATACCGAGTGGGACGCCAATATAAAGCTCTACACCGCGCTGATTCCGGTGCTGAAGAAGTGCCACGTCACCTGTTGCCTTGAGAACATGTTCACCGGCCACAGGGGCAAGATCTACGAGGCCATCTGCTCCGATTTCAACGAGGCTGCGGCCTACATCGACGAGCTGAACGACATCGCGGGAGAGAAGTGCTTCGCCTTCTGCTTCGACACCGGTCACGCGCTGCTGCTGGGCCACGACATCTACACCGCCATTATGCAGGTCGGCGACCGCATCGAAACGCTGCACATCCACGATAACAACGGCCTGAGCGACCAGCACGTGGCGCCGTATATGGGCATTCTGGACTGGAACCGCTTCATTCAGGGCCTCAGGGACGCGGGCTATCAGGGCAACCTGAGCTTCGAGACCTTCAATGCCTGCCAGGTATTCGACAAGGAACTCATGCAGGAGGTGCTTAACCTCATCGCCGCGACCGGACGGATGTTCGCGCGGAGGATAGACGGGTGATCGCCCGAACGGCATAGAAACGCGCCCTGCTTCCGGTTGGAAGCAGGGCGCTGCGTTTGCCGGTGATTTACTGAATTTTGATCCCGTGGATGCGGCCGCCGCGCGTGCCGATGACCAGCATATCTTCGAAAACGGCGGGGGAGCCTTCGATGTTGCTGCCGTCCACCTCGATGGAGGTGATCAGCTCGCCGGTCTTCGCGTTGACCATGCGCATGATGCCATTCGAGTTGGCCTGGAACAGGTAGGCGTTGCCCAGCGCGTCATAGGCGAGCGTGGGAGAAGACCAGCTGTAGCCGCCAATATCCAGCGTCCAGACCTCCGCGCCGGTCTTCTTGTCCAGCGCGTAGATGCAGTTCTTGCGGCCGCCGTCCGTAGTCACGCGGGCGATGGTGTAGTACACCATGTCGCTCACAACGCCCTTGCCGCAGGCCGGGGTGGCGAAGGAGCCGCCGTGGGCGCTGTCGGTCACCTTCACGTCCTTGCACCAGATTTCCTCGCCCGTCATGGCGTTCAGGCAGCGCATGTGCGTCACGCCCGCGTCGCTCTTGGCGGAGAGGTCGAGCTCGGTGGCTGTGTAGATGAACACGCCGTCTTCGGTCTCCTCAATAACCAGGGAGGCGTCGGTGTCGTCGCCCGCGTAGAAGTTCCACAGGGGCTTCATGCTGTTCAGGTCGAGGCAGGTGATCAGGCCGGAGTTGTCGGAGAAGAAGGCGTAGTGGTTGTAGACCGCCACGGAGTTTTCCATGCCGGGCCGGGTCGTCACCTTGGAGGAATACCAGTAGCGGTCGATCACGGGGTCGATGGACACGGTGCCCGCCGCGGCGTCGTATTTGGAGTTGAGCGTGATGGTGTACAAGAGGCCGTTCTCGCCGGACCAGATGCAGGTATCCGTCGCCGCGTCGATGATGGGCGCACAGTCAGAGGCGTACCAGCGGCGGGTGGCGAATTCGTCGCGGCCGTTGATGAACAGCAGCTGTTTTTGGTCGATCAGGCTGAAGATGCGCATGCCGATCTTCACGGCCTCGCCGTTGACCTCGTCGATGCCCTGGCCGACATACAGCAGGGGATAGCCGCGCGGGTCGATGGTTACGCTGCCCTTGATGGGCGCGCCGATGACGATGGGATCGCGGGTGAACTCGCCGTCCTCCAGGTCGAAGAAGTAGATCTTGCCGTCCATCGTGGCGTAGATGACTTCCACAAGACCGGCCTTGGCCTTCTTCTCATCGCGAATGTTCATGTTCTGAACGGTCTGGCTGTCCCAGCGCACGATGGCGGGCTGGCCCGTCCAGCCGACGCCCGTCCAGCTGTCGATGCCGCCGATCTTGAAGTTGTACTTGATGGCGATCGTCGAGGCGTTGTTGGGCACGTAGCCGTAATAAGCGCCGTCGCGGTAGTTGTTGCCGCGGAAGGTGGTCACGCCCTCCAGCGTGGCGTACTGTTCGGACGAGACGATGCTGATCTCCCTGCTGCGGGAGTAGTTGCTCGTCTGCGCACCGTCGGCGTACACCTTGGTGCTCACCTCAAAGGCCGAGGGTTTGTTGGCGTCAGCGATGGCGTCGGCGTCCACTTCCTCGTTGCCGATGGGCATCGGCGTGGGCGTGGGTTCCGGCGTGGGCACGGGCGTCGCCACAGGCGTGGGCACGGGCGTGGGTTCGGGCGTGGGCTCAGGGGTCGGCTCGGGGGTGGGCGTCGCAAACGGATTGATGGTCGATGTCAGGTCGGGATTGCTGATCAGCATGAAACCGATCAGCGCCAGCAGCAGGATGACCAGAATCAGCCAGATCGTGCGCAGCACATGCTTCTTGGCCTTTTTTGCTTTCTTTTTCGCCATGTTGTTTCAACTCCTCGAAGATAAACGGATGTCAGGCGTTGATCAGCCGGCGATTGCCGTGTTGGGCGCCGGGAAGAGCGTGTTGATGAAGTTGATGCGCGTGCCGATGTTGGCGCGTACCCAGTCGAGGTTGATGTAGCCGCCCGCTTCGGCGACGCGCA
>JAFZRB010000155.1 GCA_017620115.1 Clostridia bacterium
AGGAAATGGATCTGAAGATCATCGAGATCGACAAGAGTAAGAAGCGCGTCGTGGCTTCCCGCAAGGCCGTGCTGCAGGCCGAGGAAGAAGCCAAGAAGGCCGAGGCTTGGGAGAAGCTCACCGAGGGCGAGGTCGTGAAGGGCATCGTCCGCCGCCTGACCAGCTTCGGTGCGTTCGTCGATATCGGCGGCGTGGACGGCCTGGTGCACGTATCCGACCTGGCCTGGAAGCGCGTCGGCCAGCCCTCCGAGGTCGTTTCCGTCGGCCAGGAGATCGACGTGAAGATCATCAAGCTGGACCGCGAGCGCGACCGCATCTCCCTGAGCTACAAGGCCACCCAGCCCAAGCTGTGGGACATCGCCGGCCAGAAGTACATCCCCGGCACCATCGTCACCGGCAAGGTCGTCCGCATCGTGCCTTACGGCGCGTTCGTGGAGCTTGAGCCCGGCCTGGACGGCATGGTTCACATTTCCCAGTGCGCCCCCACCCGTATCGAGAAGGTTGAGGACGCCGTGAAGGTCGGCGACGAGATCCGCGTGAAGATCCTGAGCGTGGATACCGAAGCCAAGCGCATCAGCCTGAGCATCCGCGAGGCGCTGGCCGACGACGCGCTCGAAGCCGTCGAGGCCGACGAGTTCGCCATCGCCGAAACGCCCGCCGCGGAGCCCGAAGCCCCCGCCGAGGAAGCGGAAGCGCCCGCCGCGGAGCCCGAAGCTCCCGCCGAAGCGCCCGAAGCCTGAGGCGATTAAGGATTCAAAAAAGAGACTGTCTCACCACAAGTTATCAGGCGGGACAGCCTCTTTTCTGTCTGATTCATCTTTCACGAGGAGGGAACAACACATGAAAAAGCTTCTTGCGCTTCTGATGGCCGCGGCGCTTATCCTCATGCCCGCGTTTGCCTTCGCCAGCTCGGACGACGAGAACAAAGGCACGCAGGTCACGAACACCGGCGGCATCAGCCTGGGCACCATCGGCGGTTTCAAGGGCAGCCACGAGGTCACCAATACCGAGGTGACCAACACCGGCGGCATTGACCTCGGAACCATCGGCGCGCGCGAGGAAAAGACCGTCGAGAGCGCCGAGGTCACGAACACAGGCGGCATCAATCTGGGTACAATCGGCGGCTACACCGGCAGCCACGAGGTCGAGAGCACCGAGGTCACGAATACCGGCGGCATCGACCTCGGCACCATCGGCGGATACACCGGCAGCCACGAGGTCGAGAGCACCGAGGTCACCAACACCGGCGGCATCGACCTCGGCACGATTGCCCCGCGCGAGGACGAGGCCATCGAGAACAAGCAGGTCACCGCCGTCGAGATCGATCTGGGCACGGTGAAGGAGCGCCACGACAAGGAGATCGAGAACGTGAGCGTGGTGAACAACGGCGAGATCAACCTGAGCCTGCTCAGCTACGCTGCGAAGGAAATCACCCAGTCGAACGTCGTCCCCGTGGGCGACATCAACCTCGCCATCGCCCAGTTCAACGCGCCGGATATCCGCGGCCAGATCCCCGTCGAGGTCGAGCCGTTCTACGCGAACCTGTTCACCTTCGCGGGCGAGGCGGGCCGCGCCCAGATGGTCGCCATGACCGACGTCAGCCTGGCGGGCTTCGTACGGCGGCAGTATGAGATCATAGGCGCGCTGGTCACGGCGTTCGAGCAGGCGGGCATTCCCGTCGAGGTGGACGAGCTGAGCGGCATGGTCCGCATCGACGCCGCGCTGCTCTACGACACGAACGAATACCAGGTGACCTCGCAGGGCAAGGCGACGCTGAGCGAGGTGTTCCGCATCTACTGCGCCGTGCTGGCGCAGGAGGAATACCGCGACGAGATCGCCCATGTGATCATCGCGGGCCACACGGACAACGCCGGCACTTACGAATACAACGTGGGGCTCTCCCAGCGGCGCGCCGAGGCCGCGAAGGAGTTCTGCCTGTCGCCCGAGTGCGGCGTGGAAGACCTCGACTGGCTGGCCCCTCGGCTGGAGGCGCAGGGCTATTCCTACGACCGCCTCATCTTCAACGCCGACGGCACCGTCAACATGGACGCTTCCCGCCGCGTTGAAATCGGATTCACGCTGAAAATGGATTGATAAAACGCCAAAAGAAACGGCGGCTGCCTCACGACGGGGCGGCCGCTGTTTTGCGTTCCGGCAATGATAATGGATAAGGAAAAGAGGCGCTCACGCTCCATCTCCGCCGATTGTTATGGTCTTCTCCGCGCCCAAGGCCTCGGCTTCCGCGCGGTCGTGCGTCACCAGCAGTATGAGCCGGTTCGAAGCGTGCCTCAGCACATAGCGGATGGCCGCCTCCCGCGTGGCCTCGTCCAGGCCCTTGAAGGGCTCGTCCAGTATCAGCACGTCGCCCGGCGCGATTACGGCGCGCACCAGCGCCACGCGGCGCTTCATGCCGCCGCTGAGCGCGCGCGCGACGGTCTTCTCCTCTCCGGCCAGGCCCACCTCGGCCAGGTGCGCCCTGATCTCCGCGTCCGTCACGGCGCGCGGACAGACCAGGCGGATGTTCTTCATGGCGCTCCAGCTTTCCAGCAGGCGGTTCTCCTGAAACACGGCGGTCACGCGCCGGCCCGCAAGGCCGTCGATCCGCCCGGCGTCGGGCGGAAGCAGCCCCATGAGGATGTTTAAAAGCGTGGTCTTGCCCGAGCCGGAGCGGCCCGCGACGGCCACGACCCCGCTGTCGGGCAGCTCGAACGACAGGCCGCTCAGCACCGCCTTCCCATCGAAGCTCTTCGAGAGGTTTTTCACGACGACCGGCATGTCATTCACCTCCGAACGACCGGCCCAGCCGCCGGGTCGCCGCCAGGATGAGCTTCTCGAAGCCCACGCTCAGCAGGATCACGGCCAGCGTCCAGGCGTACAGCTCGGGCGTGTTGAAAAACAGCTTGGCCTGATACAGCGCCTCGCCGATGGAGCGCCGCGGCAGGCCGATCACCTCGGCGGCCACGCCCGCCTTCCAGCACATGCCCAGCGCCAGCGCGCACGCGGCGAGAAAGTGCGGGTATACGGCGGCCAGATACACGCTGCCCGCCCTCCTGAGCGGCCCGACGCGGAACACCTTCGCCATTTCGAGCAGCTTCGGATCCGCCGCGTCGACGCCGGCAAGGATGTTCGTGTACATGATGGGCAGCACCATCAGGAACGAAATGAAGACGGACAGATACGTCGAACGGATGAAGATCAGCGCGAGGATCACGAACGAGGCCACGGGCGTGGCCTTTACGGCGTGCATCAGCGGCTCGAACAGCGCCCGCGCCGCGCGGCTCATACCCGCGAGCACGGCCAGCCCCAGACCCAGCGCCGTGGCCAGCGCGAAGCCCAGCAGGATGCGGCCAAAAGAAGAAAACACCGATTGCCAGAAGGCGGCCGTGGCCGCCATCTCAATCAGCGTCTTTGCAGCGCGAACAGGAGATACCAGAAGTATCTCCTGTCCGATCACCATGCTTGCGATCTGCCAGACGCCCAGCCAGAACAGTATGGCCAGCGCCCGGATCAGGTATTTACGGAATGTAGTAGAAGGCTTCATCGGGCAGCTGGCCTCCGACCGCTTCGGGGTTCTGGTCGAACAGCGCGGCCAGATAACCGGACACGGCGGTCTTCATCTCTTCGCCGTCGATATACACGATGTTGCAGGCGGGCAGCGCCTTCTGCGCGATGGGCGCCTTGGCCACGATGCCGAGATCGGCGATCCACTGGGCTGCTTCCTCGACGTTGGCGTTCACATACTCGACCGAGGCGGCGTATTCCTCCAGGAAGGCCGCGAGGGCTTCGGGGTTCTCCTCGATGAAAGCGGCGCGCGCCACGGCCACGCCGGTAATCATGCGGGAATCCTCGCTCACCTTATCCCATTCCTCGGTGAGGTTGAGCGCCACGCGCAGGCTCTCGTTCTGCGCGAGCGCGGCGGTCACGTAGGGCTGCGGCAGCACGCCGATGCCGGCGGCGTCGCCGGTCAGCGCGGCCAGCACCTCGGTGGCCTCGCTCTTGTACTCGATGGTGAGATCGTTTTCGGGATCCAGGCCGTTGCTCGCCAGGATGTAATTCAGCGCGAATTCGGGCGTGGTGCCCTTGCCGGTGGAATAGACGGTCTTGCCGGCCAGGTCGGCGACGCTCTGGATCTCCTCGCCGTTCTCGACGACGTAGAGCACGCCCAGCGTGTTCACGGCCACGACCTTCACCTTGCCCTGCGTGTTGTTGTAGAGCACGCTGGCCAGGTTGCAGGGCACCATGGCGATATCCAGCTCGCCGCGGGTCAGCAGGGGAACGATCTCATTGGCGGTGCCGCTGAGGGTGAATTCATAGCTCTGAGCCGATTCGCCCTTGTCGTTCGCATCCATCAGCTTGACCAGGCCCATCGAGGTGGGGCCTTTCAGCGAGGCGATGCGCACGGGAGCCGCTTCATCGGCGGCGGCGAAGGTCATGACGCCCAGCGCGAGTGCGAGGGCTAGCGTCAGAGAGATGATTTTCCGGATAGACATGAAATCAACTTCCTTTCTCTTGGCTTCGTCCACGAAATATAGTTTTGTGGCACAGCTATTATATACTGTTCCTCCGGAAAAGGGAATGGCGTCCGGCAATTTTCATCGAATATTTACGAACCAATTTTTGGCAGCGGCGGGCGTTCCGTGCAATTCCATTCCGCCCCGGTTGAAAAAACCGTCGAAATGGTGTATATTATAACCATTCAGAGGGGAGGAGCAGCAATGATTATCAGGAATACCCATGAATCGGGCAAAAAGCTGGAGAACGTGTTCGAGGCGGTCGATCTTCTGGAGAACAAATGCGGCTGGTGCCGCGTTGATCCGCTCATGAACGGCGATCTGATGCCGGAGCGCCCGCTCGAAATCAAAATCTCCGCCGGCGGACAGGACGACGTACAGACGCAGCTGCTGGCCGCCGCGCTGACCCGCGCGATGGTCATCGCGCGCGAGCATCCAGGCGTGAAGGCCCGCGTGTACGCCGAATGCGCACCGGACGACGCCGCGCTGATGAAGCGCCTCGCCGCGCTGGGCTTCGCGGACGACGACGCCATCGTGCGCATGCGCCGCCGCGTGGTGAGCGGGCCGGCTACGGCGCGCCTGCCGGAGGGCTGCGTGCTGATCACCGACAAGCTGGACGACCCCGCCGAGCGCCGCTTCTTTCTGGAGCGCGCGGCCTGGCTGTTCCGCATTGAAAACGCTGAGGCATGGCTGAACGGCCTGGCGGCGCGGCCGGGTTTTCGCCGCCTGCTGCTCACCGCGCGCAGCGGCCTGGCGGGCGAGATGATCTGCTGGGCGGAGCCCGAAATGCGCACCGGCGTGATCGGCCAGGTGTACACCGCGCCGGACTGGCGGCGCAAGGGCGTGGCGTCGCACCTGATGGAAGCCGCGCGCCAGTATTTCGACGCTTACCGCCTGCCGGACGAGTACCTGCCCAAGGTGCGGTTCGCCAAGGACCGCCCGCTGGACGACAAGCTGCTCGAAGCCGTTCTGGACGTGCGCCTGCGCATGACCACCGCGTCCCACCTGGCCGCCGCCGCAGGCTACCGGCGCGACGAAACGCTGCTCCGCCTGCCGGGGATCGATTTGTGACGCGCATCCCTATGAACCGCATCGCGCCCCGCGAATGAAACGCCGTGCCAACAATACAGCATGGCCCCTTCATTCGCGGGGCGCGATTTCTCATTGCGGAGAGAATAACGGCAACGCCTGCGAGCGGCGCGGACGCCGCATATCGGGGGGGCGGGCCGGGAGAATCTCCCTTCTCGCACGCACCCTGTCAGCGCCTGTCCCTTTCCCCCAGCAGCTTTTGAAGCTTGCGCTTCACGCGCTGCAGGGCGTTGTCGATGGATTTCACGTGCCGGCCCAGCTCGCCGGATATGTCCTGATAGCTCTTGCCGTCCAGATAACGCAGCAGCACCTGCTTCTCCAGCGGCGAGAGCATGTCGCCGATGCGGCCTTCGATGAGCGATATATCCTCGCGGGAAATGAGCATTTCCTCGGGGTTGGACATGATTTCCTCGCTGAGCACGTCCATCAGCGTGCGGTCGGTCTCGTCGTCGAAAATGGGCTTGTTCAGCGAGACGTAGGAGTTGAGGGGGATGTGCTTCTGGCGCGTGGCGGTCTTGATGGCGGTGATGATCTGGCGGGTGACGCACAGCTCCGCAAAGGCCCGGAAGGAGGACAGCCGGTCGCTCCGGTAATCGCGAATGGCCTTGTAAAGGCCGATCATGCCTTCCTGCACGATGTCCTCGTGATCCGCGCCAATCAGGAAATAGCTGCGCGCCCTCGAGCGCACGAAGTTTTTGTATTTGTTCAGCAGGTATTCCAGCGCCGCCTCGTCGGAGGCCTGCGCCAGCGCCACGACGTCCTCGTCGGGCATATCGCCGAACCGTTCGTTTGCGTCCATCATTTTTCTCCCCGCCGTAGTTTTTCCAGCCGCGCCTTCATGTCGTCCGGCATGTGCTCCATGATGGTGGCCCGCGTGGACGAGCGCGAAGCCGGGTGCGCGTAGTGCTCGCCGGTCTGCCGCGCCTGGCGCATCTCGTAGATCAGCTCGCGCGAGCTGATGCGCACCGCCCCCCGCCCGAACACCACGGTCTGCTCCGTGCCGTCCGATGTGGCCACGCGCAGCTCCAGCCGCCCCAGCTCCACCTGGCGCGCGTGCTCATCGCACAGGCGCTCGATGTAGTGATCGGCCGTCTCGCCCTTCTGCGTGAAAACGATGGTGAGCAGGCCCCGCTTTTCCGTGGAGCGCTCCATGCGGTCGGACTGCCAGGCGTCGAACACCAGCACAACCTGCTGGCCGGAATAGCCCGCGTAGTCGTGCAGCCGGTGAATGAGCGCGTCGCGCGCGTCCGCGAGCGGCTTCCCTCTGGAGAGCTCCGGCCACGCTCCCAGCACGTTGTAGCCGTCCACCACCAGCAGCCTGGATCTGGCTGCCATGGTCAGCTCCTTCGCGCGTTCGCGACGGCGTACATCATGACGCCCGCCGCAACGGAGGCGTTCAGCGATTCGATGTGCCCCTTCATGGGCAGGCTCAGCCGCAGATCGCACTTTTTGAGCGTCAGCTCGGCGATGCCCTCGCCCTCCGCGCCGATCACGATGGCGATGGGCCCGGTGAGGTCGGCCTTGAAGGCGTCCTCGCCGTCCATGGTCGCGCCGACGATCCACAGCCCGCGATCCTTGAGCGTATCCAGCGCGCGGTTGATGTTGGTCACGCGCACCACGTTCATGTATTCGCACGCGCCGGCGGACGCTTTCACGGCCGCGGGCGTGAGGCCCACGCTGCGCCGCTCGGGAATGACGACGCCGTGCGCGCCGGCGCATTCCGCCGTGCGGATGATCGCGCCCAGGTTGTGCGGATCGGTGATGCCGTCCAGCACGACCACGAAGGGCTCCTCGCCCCGCTCGGCGGCGGCCTCGAAGATGTCGTCCAGCTCGGCGTAAGCCGCGGCGGACACAAAGGCGATCATGCCCTGGTGGCCCTGATAGATGGCATCCAGCCGGGCGCGGTCGACCTCCTGCACCACGATGCCCGCCTCGCGCGCCTTGGCCACGATCTCGCGGGCGGAGCCGGACAGGTCGCCACGGGCGACCATCAGCTTCTCGATGTCGCGACCGGCCTTGATGGCCTCGCGGATGGGGTTGCGGCCCGCCAGCAGGTTTTCCGGCTCGGCGTTCGTTTCAGGCGCGGGCTGGCTCATCAGCCGGGCGAGGGGATCGGTTTCGGGGCGGCCGAACGGCGCGTCGTAAACCGCGCGGGGCGGCCGCGGCGGTTCGCGCCTTTCAGGGCTTTTCCTTCCGAAACCGCGTTCAAAAGAGTCGTTTTTAGGGATCGGCCTTCTGTTTTTGGCGAAACCGGCTCCCTGTTTAGGGAAATCGTTTCTTTGCGCGTCGCCCGCGCCGCGGCGGCTGTCATAGCGCGGAGCCGCGTCGGAGGGGCGTCTGGCGCTCCGGCCGAAGCTGCCCTGGCGCTCGTCGCGGCCGCTGCCGCGGTATCCGCGGCCGTCGTTCTCGCGGCGGCCGAAGCCGTTTTCGCGGCGTTCAAAGCGGCCCGAACGGTTGTTGCTGTCGTGTCTGTCGTATGCCATAATGATCCTCCATGGCGTCAGCGCCTGAGCGCTGGATTAATCCTTTTGACGGCGCAGCGCCTGCGCGCGTTCCTTCACCTCGGCGGCCCGGCCGCAGCTCTTTTTGCCTTCCGGGCATGGCCCGCGCAGGCAGCCGGGGCCGGCCTGGTCGAACAGCGCGGGCGCGGCTTCATGCGCCAGCGCCAGCATCTGCCAGGCCACGGCGCGAATCTCCCATTGCGCCCGGCCGCAGCAGCGCAGGCTCAGGAAATGCTGCAGCTCGCGGGCGTTCATGGTCACGAGCATGCGCGTGGCCGCTGCGTTGGGCAGCACGAAGCGGGCGTCCTCGTTGCTTTTCTCGCCCGTGCCCAGCTTTTTCCTCCAGGCCTGGTACCATCCGTTGATGGTGTCCATCTGGCGGCGGTATTCGGCGGCGTCCTCCTCGCCCAGCGCCTCGATGGCGGGCGGCATGATGTAGTCGAAGCCGGTCTCGTCGTCGCCCAGCGCCACATAGCGCTGCGACTGCACGGAGAAGCTGGCGATGCGGTGGCGCGTGATCTGCGCCAGCAGGCTGCGCGACACGCCCTCGATGCCGAAGGTGAACGAGGCGTGTTCGATGGGCGAGAGATGGCCCATATCCATGAGCCGGCTTAAATACTTCGATTGATCCTTCTCCGCGATGCCGGCGCCGAGATCGTCGAGATCGGCGGGCGAGTAGCACAGCTTTCCGGCCAGCGCCACGAGCTCCTCGGGCGCGGGGGTGTAGCGGATCAGCTTCACTTTGGGTTGTACTTGGGGCATGGCGTGATCTCCTGTTCGGGGTTATTTTCGTTTCTGTTGCGGGGTGGCTGACGCCCGGAAAGGCAGCTTTATTTTTCTTCCGGCAGCGCGGCGTTCATCAGCTCGTCCATGCGGGCCGTCTGCCCGTTCAGATACAGCCAGCCGACGAGCGCCTCCAGCGCGGTCGCCCGGTGATAGTCGCCGGGGTCGGCGTTCCGCGGCGGCGTCTGCTTCGCGTTGCGCGCCCGCCGCACGACGGCGCTTTCCTCCTCGGTAAGCGCCGCCTCGATGCGCGCCAGCGCGTCGCTCTGCGCCTTCGCGCAGACCTGCTTCACGGCGGCGCGGTGCAGATCCCTCATGCGTCCGCCTTTTCTCACCAGGCGCGTGCGCACCATCAGATCCCACAGCGTATCGCCCAGATAGGCCAGCTCCAGCGAACCGGGCAGCTGGCCGTTGGGAAAGGCGTCTCTGTTCATATCATTTCGTCAGCCGCAGCAGGCGGGCGTAGGCCGCGTCCCAGGCGGCCGGATCGCCCTCGGGCAGGAATTCCTCGTTTTCAAACGAAGCCGCGACCACCCTGCGCAGCTCGGGAATGGAGCCGATTTCGCCCAGCGCCATGGCCTGAACCAGCAGGTTGCCGATGACCGTGCCCTCGCCCGGGCCGGCGATGACGGGCCGGTTGATGGCGCAGGCGGTCATGCGATTGAGCATGAGGTTCTTGCTGCCGCCGCCCACGATGTGCAGCACGTCGATCTTCTTATGCAGCAGGTCTTCCTCCAGCCGCTCGATGGCCCAGCGGTATTTCAGCGCCAGCGATTCGTAGATCACGCGGGAAATCTCGCCCCGGCCCTCGGGCACGGGCTGGCCGGTCTCGCGGCAGTACTGCCTGATCCTCTCGGGCATGTCGCCCGGGGCCAGGAAGCGGCTGTCGTCCACGTCGATGACGGCCTTGAAGGCCGGGGCGCTCTCGGCCATGCGC
>JAFZRB010000003.1 GCA_017620115.1 Clostridia bacterium
ACGGCCGCCAGCGTCTCCCGCAGGGTGGGCCCGCGGGCGTCCTCCACGCCGGCACGGGGCATATTACGCAGCTCGGCCAGCGTCACCTCGCGCACCGGGCGGGGATCGCCCGTCAGGCGGCTCAGATTGTCGTCGTGGAACACCACCGCCTGCCCGTCGGCGGTGAACTGGATGTCCAGCTCGATGCCGTAGCCCTTTCGGCAGGCAGCCTCGAAGGCGGGCAGCGTGTTCTCAACCAGGTCGCGCGAGGCGCTGTGCAGACCGCGATGGGCGAAGCGCTGGCCCCGCCAGCGCGCCATGCGCCCGCGTTTTATGTTCGGCGCCGTGAGAAAGACGGCCAGCGCCACGGCGGCCAGCGCCGCGATCAGCAACGGCATGGCTCATTCCTCCACATCGTAATGCTCGAGCAGGTTCTTCGCGGCGCCGGGGCGGTTGTCGCCGTGCTTCACGAACAGCATGGTCACGAACGAGGCCGCTACCATGCCCGCCGCGTAGGGGAACAGCGTTTGATAGCCCACGTGCTCCAGCAGCCAGCCGGACACGATGGGCGTGAGCACCTGCGCGGCCATGGAGAAGGTGTAGTAATAGCCGGTGTATTTGCCCACGTCGCCGCTGTGGCTGATCTCGACCACCATGGGATAGGAGTTCACGTTGATGGCCGCCCACGCGAAGCCGATGATCACGAACAGCGCGTAAACCGCCAGGTTGAACGTCTTCACCAGACCCGCCAGCGCGAAGCACACGGCCAGCGTCGCCACGCCGATCAGGATCATGCGCCTGCGGCCGATCTTCGAGGAAATGATGCCCACGGGGATATACGACAGCACCGCGCCGCCCATGGCGATCATCATGCAGTTGGCCGCGCCGGCCACGCTGTTGTCCCACATGGCGGTATAGTAACGCGAATAGGCGGTGGTCACGGCGTTATATCCCATGAACCACAGCGCCACCGAGACGAGGATGAAGACGAGCGATCTCATCATCTCGGGCGGGAGCTTTTCGCCCTTGCCCTGCTCCGGCTCGGGTTCGGTATCGGCGTTCTCCCGGCGCAGCTTGTTCTCCCGCACCACGACGGCCAGCGCGACGATGGAGACCACCATCAGCGCCGCCACGGAGAAGAACACCAGGCCGTAGTCGTTGCGCCCGTCCGCGCCCGCGCGCACCAGCAGGCTGATGGCTCCCAGCGCGTAGATGCCGCCGAGCGCGCCCATCAGGTTGATGATGGCGTTGGCCTTGGAGCGCAGCGGCTTGGGCGTCACGTCCGGCATGAGCGCCACGGCGGGCGAGCGATAGGTGCCCATGCTCACCAGCAGCAGGCCCAGCGCCGTGATGAACAGCGGAAAGCGGCCCGGCGCGTCCGCGCGGGCCAGCACGCCGATCAGCAGCGCCGAGCACGCCGTGCCGCCCACGATATACGGCATGCGCTTGCCCAGGGGCGTATTCGTGCGGTCGGACAGGCGTCCGAACAGCGGCAGCAGGAACAGCGCCAGGATGTTGTCCGCCGCCATGATCCAGCCGGAAACGCTGTCGCCGACCCCGAAGGTATCGCGCAGGATCAGCGGAATGATATGATCGTACATCTGCCAGAACGCGCAGATGGAGAAGAACGCCAGCCCGATGAGCAGCGTTCGCCGGGTATTGAGCTTCATATATGCCACCTTCTCTCGTTATTCGTGTACAATTATAACTGTTCCGGAGCGCTTTGTAAAGAATTGTTTGCGGGACGTTCACCGCCGCGGGATTGACAGCCGCGCCGCGCCCGCGCTATAATGGGCGATGCTCGTATTCCGCCGGCGAAAGGAGTTCCCGCATGGATATCAGCTTCAAAACGCCAGAGGGCCGCTTTAACCTCCGCGCGTGCGCCGTCATCATCGAAAAAGGCCGCCTGCTCGCCATGCGCGACGGCCATTCGCCCTACTTCTACCTGCCGGGCGGCCGCGTTCGGATGAACGAGGCGGCGGACGCCGCGCTCCGGCGCGAGCTGCGCGAGGAGCTGGGCGTCGAAGGAAGGATCGTGCGGCCGCTGTGGCTCAATCAGGGCTTCTTCACGGAGGACGTGACCGGCGAACGCTTCCACGAGCTGTGCCTGTACTACCTGGCGGACGTGTCGGGAACGGGCCTGCCCGCGGAAGGCGCGTTTTCGCGCACGGACGGCGGCAACGGGCGCGTCAACGCCTTCGAATGGCTGCCGTTCGAGCGCGTGAAATCGGAATACCTCTATCCCCTGTTCATCAAAGAGGCCCTCGACAGCCTGCCCGAGACCTTCACCATCCTCGCCACCCATGAATGACAAGAGAGGCGCGAAAGATATGGACAAGTCCACAGCCACCATGACCCGCGGCCCGCTGGCGCGCCAGATCCTCGCCTTCAGCATACCGCTGATGCTCTCCTATGTCATGCAGGTGCTGTTCAACATGGCGGATATCGCGGTGGTCGGGCGGTTCGCCGGGCCGGAGGCGCTGGGCTCCGTCGGCTCGACGGCCATCCTGGTATCGCTGTTCACGGGTTTCCTCATCGGCATCGGCAGCGGCGTGAACGCCATCACGGCGCGCTTCCTGGGCGCGGAGGCGGAGCGCGACGCGCGGGAAACGGTGCATACCTCCGCCATCGTATGCCCGCTGATCGGACTTCTGCTGCTGGCAGTAGGCGTGATCTTCTCGCGCGGCGTTCTGGAAATCATGGGCACCAAAGACGAGCTGATCGACGGCGCGGCGCTGTATCTGCGCATCGTCTTCCTTGGCATGCCCGCGCTGGCGGTCTACAACTTCGGCAGCGCCGTGATGAGCGCCATAGGCGACACGCGCCGTCCGCTCATCTTCCTCACCGCCGCGGGCGTTCTGAACGTGGCGCTCAACCTGCTCTTCGTGATCGTCTGCCGCATGGACGTGGCGGGCGTGGCCGTCGCCACCATCATATCGCAGTATGTCTCCGCGGCGCTGATCGTGATCTCGCTGCTGCGGGAAAAGAGCGTCATAGCCCTGCGGCTCCCTCAGCTGAAGCTTTCGCCCGCGAAGGCGCGCATGGTGTTGGCCATCGGCGTGCCCTCCGGCTGCCAGAACGCCATCTTCGCGCTGGCCAACCTGTTCATTCAGGCCGGCGTGAACAGCTTCGACGCGGTCATGGTGGAGGGCAACTCCGCCGCGGCCAACGCCGACGGGCTGGTTTACGACGTCATGGCCGCCTTCTACGGGGCCTGTTCCAGCTTCATGGGCCAGAATTTCGGCGCGCGGAAGAAAGACCGCGCGCTCAAAAGCTATTTCATCAGCCTGGCGTATTCCTTCGGCTCAGGCGCTCTGCTGGGCGTGCTGCTGGTGGCGTTCGGGCGTCAGTTCCTGTCGCTGTTCACCACGGAGAGCGCCGTGATCGAGGCCGGCATGAACCGTCTTGGCGTCATGGGCTTCTCATACGCCTTCTCCGCGTTCATGGACTGCGCCATCGCCGCCTCGCGCGGACTGGGCAAAAGCGTGGCGCCGATGGTGTTCGTGTTCCTGGGCTCGTGCGTGTTCCGCGTGATATGGGTGTTCACCGTCTTCGCGCACTTCCACACCATTCAGTCGCTCTATCTCCTCTACATTTTCTCCTGGACGCTCACCGCCGTCGCGGAGAACATCTACTTCTTCCGCGTTTACAGGAGACAGCGCTGGGATTAGCCGTCCGCCGCGATCCCGCGCACCGCTTCCGTCAGCGCGCGCACGACGGTTTCAAGCGCCATCGACGGAGCGGCCCCGCGCGCCTGTTCGGGCAGGAACGGCACGTGGATAAAGCCCGCGCGCACGCCCGTTCCCGCGAAGTGGCGCAGCACGGCGTACATCAGGTCGTTGCACACGAACGCGCCCGCCGAATACGACACCGCCGCGGGAATGCCCGCCGCCTTCACGCGCCCGGCCATGGCGCGCACGGGCAGCGTGGAGAAGTAAGCGTCCGGGCCGCCCGGAACAACCGGCTCGTCCTGCGGCTGGTTTCCCGCGTTGTCCGGAATGGGCGCGAAGCGCAGGTTGATGGCCACCTTCTCCGGCGTCACGGCCGCCCGGCCTCCCGCCTGACCCACGCACAGCACGGCGTCCGGCTTCACGCGCGCCGCGGCCTCAAGCGTTACCCGGCCGGCCTCGCCGAACACGGTCGGAACCAGCAGCTTTTCAACGCGCCAGCCGCCAATTTCATCCGGCAGGCGGCTCACGGCCTCCCATGCGGGATTGACCGTCTCGCCTCCGAAGGGGTCGAAGCCGGTGATGAGGATGGTTTTTTCAGTCATGTGTTTTTCCTCCCTGCGCGTTTGTTTCCCCCATTATAGAGAACGGCGGACAAATTGTCAAATTGACTGCGGCCCGGATTGACACCGGCCGCGCGTTTGTCTATAATGAGGCTGAAAAGCAAACAGAGCATCTGCGGGGAGGTTGTTTCATGTCGTTTTGGGATCATCTCAACAAATACACGCCGAAGCCCTATCCCATCGTGGAGGGCGATTTCCATGTCGCCGTGAACGGCAGCGACGGGGCCGACGGCTCCGCGGCGCATCCCTTCGCCACCGTCGGGCGCGCCGTTCAGGCGGTACGCGCGGTGAAGGATGAAAGGCGCGGCGTGACCGTGTGCGTGCATGCGGGCGAATACCACACCGACGGCATTGCCCTCGCCGGAGCGGACTCCGGCAGCGCCGAATGTCCCATCGTCTACCGCGCCTACGGTGATGGCGAGGTCGTTCTGAACGGCGGCGTCACGCTCAAAGCCGCCGATTTCCGGCCCGTGTCCGAAGATGTGCGCGCGCGGCTGCGCGGCGAGGCGAAAGACCGCGTCGTCTGCGTCGACCTCAAACGATACGGCCTCAGCGAGGCCGACTGGGGGCCGGTGTACCCCATCGGCGCGTTCGGCACGGAGAAGAAATACGATTCGTTCCAGCCCGGCGAGAACTGCGAGCTGTTCGTGAACGGCAATCGCATGACGCTTGCGCGTTATCCGAATGAAGGTTTCCTGAAGCTGGCGGCCGTGGCCGACGTGGGCGACTGCTTCGAGTTCCCCGAGCAGAACTACTATTACGACTGGCACGGCCGCCGCAACCACGCAGGCGGCAAATACCTCATGGACAAGGAAACCACCGCGCGCCTGAAAACCTGGAAGAGCCTCGACGGCGTCTGGGCTTACGGCTATTTCTATCACGACTGGGCCGATTCCTCCACGCCCATCCGGTCGTTCGACCTGGAGCACCGCGCTTTCTTCCCCGAATACGTAGCCCATTACGGCGCGCGCAAGGGGGCGCTGTACTTCTTCTACAACGTGCTGGACGAGCTGGACGCTCCCGGCGAATGGTATCTCGACAGAGCGGGCGGCACATTGTATCTCTACCCGCCCGTTCCGCTCGAAAGCGCGCGCGTGGAGCTGACCATCACGCAGCACAGCGTCATCTCCGCCGTCGATGTGAGCCACGTCACCTTCGAGGGCTTCACCATCAAGGGCACGCGCGGCGACGCCGTGACCATCCGCGGCGACGACAACACCGTGCGCCGCCTCACCGTCTACGGCGTGATGGGCAACGCCGTGGTCGCGGAGGGCCGGCGCAACCTCGTGACCGAGTGCGACATATCGCACACCGGCCGGGGCGGCATCCGCCTCGCCGGGGGCGACCGGAACACCCTCGAGCCCGGCGGCAACCGCGCCGACAACAACCTCATCCACGACTGGGCCGAGGTGTACATGACATACAATCCCGCCGTGCGGCTGGACGGCGTGGGCAACGTGTGCTCGCACAACGAGATCTTCAATTCGCCGCACAGCGCCATATTCTACTATGGCAACGACCACCTCGTGGAATACAACGTCATCCACGACGTGGTGCTGCATTCCTCCGACGCGGGCGCGATCTATTCCGGCCAGGACTGGTCCGGGCAGGGCTGCGTCGTGCGCTACAACTGCCTCTGCCGCGCGGGCGGCGGCGAATTCACCCCGGACGGCATCTATTTCGACGACATGCTCTCCGGCCAGAGCGCCTATGGGAACCTCGTGATCGACGTGAAGAAAAACGGCTTCCTCATCGGCGGGGGACGCGACAACCGCATCACGGACAACGTCGTCGTGAACTGCGGAACGGGCATCAAGTACGACGACCGCGGCCGCGACGCCTTCGTGGGAAACGGCTGGGCGCGCGCCGCCGTCATCGATTATGAAACCGGCAGCATGTGGAAGCGGCTGCGCGCGGTGCCTTACCGCTCGGCCGCCTGGGCGGAGCGCTACCCCGCCCTGGCGCGCGTGTCGCTGGATTTCAACGATCCGGACAACCCCGATTTCCCCGTCAACCCCGCGAACAGCGTCGTGAAGGACAACATCGTCATCGACGCGGGCGGCGAGCTGGGCGTCATCCAGCCGGACGTGGCGCGGTTCAGTGAGGTATCCGGCAACGCCGTGTTCGCCAGCGAGGAGGAGGCGGGCTTCGTGCCCGGCGAGTACGTGCTGAAGGACGGCGCGCCGGCGCTGAAGGCCGCGCCGGGGTTCAAAAACCTGCCGATCGGGAAGATGGGGCGGTATTGACCGCCCCACCCGACGGCGACAACCGCATACTGAAACAAGGGCTTTCACAGCGCCGCCGGATGAACCGGCAAAGCTGTGAAAGCCCTTGTTTTCTTACGACGAAAAAAAATAACGAAGGAGTTTTCTCCTCCGACGTTCTTATATTACCATATTTTTTGAAAAAAGTCAAGACTTGTATTGACCTTCCGCATGGTGTAGTATGCTTTCACTATATCAGAGGGGAGACGGAAGAATGGATCATTTGACCGCAAAAGTCAGCTGCTTCGCGAGGGCATACCACTACAGGAACAACCCGGCGCATGTATTTGCGGATAACGCCGCGGAAGCGCTGTTGGGGACAGAATACGATCAGATCGCGCGGAGCATGTCCCAGGGAATCGGGTTTTTCATGCCCGATTTCCACGGAAGCGCGGAGGAAGGCCTGCGCCTGATCGTGGACAGGCAGCTTGCCCCCTCCGTGCTTGGCCGGAGCGCTTTCTGCGAGAAAGCGCTCAAAAACGAGAAGCGGATCGGATGCCGCCAGTACGTCATCTTCGCTTCCGGATATGATACATTTTCCATAAGGAACAAAGACGCTTCGCTGGCTGTCTTTGAGCTCGATCTGCCGGAAATGCTGGCCGACAAGAAAACGAGGATTGAGAGAGCGGGCCTGGAAGCCAGCGCGGTTTACGTCCCCTGCGATCTTTCGGAAGCGCTATGGAAAGACAGGCTCATGGAAAGCGGCTTCATCAGCGGCAGGAAATCATTTGCCGGTCTGCTGGGAATAAGCTATTACCTCAGCAAAGGCGCTTTCAAAAGCCTTCTGGAAACATTGGGAGGCATCATGTGCGAAGGATCCTCAATCTGCTTTGATTATCCCTCGACAGACGGCGGCCGGGAAACGCGGACGAACCAGGCGCTGGCTCTGGGCGCGGGTGAACAGATGAAGGGGCAGTATGCCGGAGCGGAACTGGAGAACCTGCTGGAAGAATGCGGTTTCCTGGTTTATGAGAAGCTGGATCATCATGAAATGACCCGCCGGTTCTTTTCGGATTACAACAGCTGCTGTCCGGCTCACAGCATGGAAGCCCCGAAGGGCGTATACTATGTCCACGCCGTCAGAAAACCAGGCTGCGCGCCGGGGCGGTAAGCGTCCCGGCGCGCAGCCTGAAGAGAGGCGTCTATTTCTCCTTTTTCAGCATCTCGGCGTAAGCCATGATGTACGGGCCCACGCCCTTGCCCTCCTGCGGCATGTAGTAGTCGAGGCGGCGGTAGTTGTCCTGCCCGCTGGCCGCGGCCACCAGATACACGCCGGTCAGCGCGTTTCCCTTCAGCTTCTCGCGCGTGAGGCTGTTGAACGCGTCCGCGCCTTTGGCGGCGTAATCCCCGCACAGAGCGCCCAGCCGCGCGCCTTTGAGCAGGGCGTAGCTCATCATGGCCGTGCCGCTGGCCTCGGGCAGGTTGCCGTCGCCCGCGGGTTGGTCGATGAGGTTCAGCCACAGGCCGCTGGCCGCGTCGCGGTAAGAAAGCATGGCGTCGCAGAAGCGCCCGAACGCCGTGGAGAGAGCTTCCCTTTCATGCCCCTCCAGGCATTCCAGCACGTCCGCCATGGCCATCGCGAACCATCCGCACGCCCTGAGCCAGTGGAAGGGGCACACGTCGTCCCTGGAGTTGCCCGCGTGATACAAAAGTCCCGTTTGGGAATCGCCCAG
>JAFZRB010000156.1 GCA_017620115.1 Clostridia bacterium
AAGAAGCCGACACGGTGCAGTACATGAACACCATCCTGGCCGGCGGCATCGACAACCCCGTTCTCATCGACCGGTATATGCCCGGCATCGAGCTGGAGGTGGACGTCATCTCCGACGGGCGCGACGTGCTCATACCCGGCATCATGCAGCATGTGGAGCGCGCGGGCGTCCATTCGGGCGACTCCATCGCCGTATACCCGCCCTTCAACATCGACGACAAGATGGTGGAAACCATCTGCGAGAGTTCGGAAAACCTGGCGCTGGCGCTGGGCACGAAGGGCCTGGTGAACATCCAGTATCTCATCTGGCAGGGCGAGCTGTACGTGATCGAGGTCAACCCCCGCGCCTCGCGCACCATTCCGTATATCAGCAAGGTCACGGGCGTGCCCATGGTGGACGTGGCCTCGCGCGTGATGGTGGGCCAGCCGCTGAAGAGCCTGGGCTACGGCACGGGCCTCTACAAGACGCCGCCCTACTGCGCCGTGAAGGTGCCCGTGTTCTCGTTCGAGAAGCTCACCGACGTGAACGCCTATCTCGGCCCGGAGATGAAATCCACCGGCGAGGTGCTGGGCCTGGGCGAGAACATGAGCGAGGCGCTGTTCAAGGGCCTCACCAGCGCGGGCTTCAAGATGCCCCATCCGGGCGAGCAGGCCGGCGTGCTCATCTCCGTGGACGATTACGACTACGGCGGGATCATCCGCCTGGCGCGCAAGTTCAGCGACCTGCGCATCGCCATCTACGCCACCTCCGGCACGGCGGCGGTCATCCGCACGCTGGGCATCGCCGTGACCGAGGTGCCCGGCGTCCGCGAGAGCGACGAGGTGTTCGGCCTGCTGGAGAGCGGCCACATCAACTATGTGATCTACACCGGCGCGCTGCGCGACGACACCATCGAGGACTACATCCGGCTGCACCGCCGCTCGCTGCTTCTGGGCATTCCCTGCCTCACCTCGCTGGATACCGCCGACGCGCTGGCCGACATCATCACCAGCCGCTACAACCAGGGCAACACCGAGCTGGTGGACATCAACCACATGCGCGCCGGCCGCCAGGTACTGCGCTTTGCCAAGATGCAGGCCTCCGGCAACGACTACATCTACGTGAACAACATGGACGGCAGCATCACCTGCCCCGAGGCCATGAGCGTGAAGCTGTGCGAGCAGCATTTCGGCGTGGGCGCGGACGGCCTGGTGCTGATCGAGAAATCGGAAATCGCCGACGCGAAGATGCGCATCTTCAACCGCGACGGCTCGGAGAGCACCACGGCGGGCAACTGCATCCGCTGCGTGGCCAAATACCTCTACGACAACCACATGGCGAACGACACGGCGGTGAGCATCGAGACGGCCAGCGGCGTGAAAAACCTCACGCTGTACACGCGCTTCGGCAAGGTCACGTCCGCCTGCGCGGATATGGGCCCGGTGTCGCTGAAGACGAAGGATCTGCCCTGCACGCTGCCCTTTGAGACGATCATCGATCGGCCGGTGGAGATCGGCAGCACGGAATACAACATCACCTGCGTGTCCGTGGGCAATCCGCACTGCGTGGTGTTCACCGATCAGGTGGAAAAGCTCGATCTGGAGCGCCTGGGGCCGGTGTTTGAAAACGCGCCGGTGTTCCCGGAGCGCGTGAACACCGAGTTCATCCGCGTGGTCAACGAGACCACGATCAAGATGCGCTGCTACGAGCGCGGCAACGGCGAGACCATGGCCTGCGGCACGGGCGCGTGCGCGGCGGTCGTGGCGGCGGTCGAGAACGGCCTGTGCCGCCGCGGCGCGGACATCACCGTTCAGGTGCACGGCGGCAACCTCATCGTGAACTATAAAGACGGCCGCGTCACGCTCACCGGCAAGACGGCGCTGGTGTACGAGGGCGAGCTGGAGTACTGAGCGAGGGGAATTAGCAATTTGGGGTTTAGGGGTGTTTTTATGAGGCTGGTGAAGACCCGCATTGATGTAGGCGCGGGGAAGCCGTTCAGGGCGCTGCATCTGTCCGACAATCATCTGTGCTATGCCGACATGCGGGACGGGCAGAGGAAGGTGGATCTGGCCGGGCGGCGGCACGCGGCGTTCAGCCGGGACGGCGCGACGCCGGAAGCGCTGCTTAATGAGCACCTGACCTACGCGCGGGAAAACGGACTGCCGGTGTTGTACACGGGCGACCTGATCGATTTCGTGTCGTATCAGAACCTCGAACGCGCGAAGGCGGCGCTGGATGGCCTCGATTATTTCATGGCCGTGGGCAACCACGAGTTCAGCCTGTACGTGGGCGAGGCGTTCGAGGACGTGCCCTACAAGATGCGCAGCTACGATCTGGTGCAGAGCTTCTTCGGCAACGACCTGCTGTTCGACAGCCGCGAGATGTTCGGCGTGAATTTCGTGGCCGTGGACGACGGCTACTACCGCTTCGACGCGCGCCAGCTTGAACGGCTGAAGGCCGAGGCGGCGAAGGGCCTGCCCATCGTGCTGATGCTGCACAACCCGCTCCACACGGACGCGCTGTACGACATGATGATGAAGGTTCATCCCTGCGCCTACCTCACCGGCACCCCGGCGGCCATGATGGCGGGCTACGACGACTATCGCCGCCGCCAGCAGCTGCCCGACGAAGACACGCTGGCTTTCATCGACTACGTTTACAGCCAGCCGCTCATCCGCGCCGTGCTGGCGGGGCACCTGCACGCCGAATGGGAGGGCCCGCTGCCCTCCGGCGTCACGCAGTACGTCGCCGACAGCGGATACCACGGCTACGCGAGGGAAATCGAGTTTATCTGACGGGAGGTTTTCGGTATGAAAAAGTTTTATCTGTCCGCTGACATCGAGGGGACCTGCGGCATCGTGTGCTGGGACGAGACCGACGCGGGCGAGAAGCGCTACGACTACTTCGCGCGCCAGATGAGCCGCGAGGTGGCGGCGGCCTGCGAGGGCCTGATCGCGGCGGGCGCGGAGGATATCCTCGTGCGCGACGCCCACGACTCCGCGCGCAACGTCAACCCCGAGCTGCTGCCCGAGCAGGCGCGCATCTTCCGCAACTGGGAAAAGCATCCGTTCAGCATGATGAGCGGCATCGACGGAAGCTTCGCCGGCGCGGTGTTCACCGGCTATCATTCGGCGGCGGGCATGGACACCAACCCCCTCTCCCACACCATGAACACGAAGAACGTGTACGTGAAGCTCAACGGCGGGCTCTGCCCCGAGCTGATGATCAACTGCCTCACGGCCAGCTATGTAGGCGTGCCGGTGGTGGCGGTGACGGGCGACAGGGGCCTGTGCGAATGGATGAACGGCATCCTGCCGGGGGTTGCGACCGTGCCGGTGATCGAGGGCGTGGGCGGCGGCTCCGTGTCGATCCATCCGAACCTGGCCGTGAAGCGCATCCGCGCGGCGGTCGAGCAGGCGGCGAAGGGCGATTTCCGGAAGAACCTGTTCCCCATGCCGGAGCATTTCGAGCTCGAGGTGCGCTGGCGCGAGCACAGCCGGGCGCGCGGCGCGGCCTTTTATCCGGGCTGCCGCCAGATCGGGCCGTATACGGCGGTGTATGAAGCGGACGACTGGATGGACGTTTTGAAATTCATACATTGGG
>JAFZRB010000157.1 GCA_017620115.1 Clostridia bacterium
CGGAAAGTAAAAATCCTCCGCATCCATGAACCGCCAGCCGATCTTCTCCGCCAGCGCCTTCCCCACCGTGCTCTTCCCGCACCCATTCAACCCCATGACCAGGATGCCGCGCTTCTCCGCTCTCCGCACGGCCTCAGCCGCACCTGGTCCCCCATTTTTCATTCTCAATTCCTCAGCGCGCCCCGCCCGGTGGATTCCCAAACCTTCTAGCCAAGCCGTTTATATTATTGAAATAAGCGACATAGTCCTGGTTGGCCTGAGAGATGATCAGCCGCTCGTCCTTCCCCACGAAATAGACGCCGCTCATAATTTCTTCGTTCTTTTTAATGGCCTCCTTTCTTTCGCGTATGCAGTGAACCGCTGTAATCACGATGACAGCCACGAAGGCGATCATGCCAAGCACAGCGACCAAAAACGACGAGCTCTGACCGAATATTGAGGATACCAGAACGAGCGGCACGCTGACAACGCCTATATTTATAAGGCTCCAAAAAAAGACATTGTTGGTTTTTACCGCATTCCGCATTTTCAGCGGGCTATAGTACTGCATGAGGCGAACCGCCTCTTCGTACGTGGCGACGCGCTTCAGATCGCCCTTTCCATCGCGAAAGTTTTCATACCCGTTTCCCGATCCGTTCATAATGCAGCACTCCTTTTTATACTGATGAGAATACATATGCTATTGCTCTCGTGCGCCCATTCCCCATTCAGTCAATACAACTCCCCCGGATTATACCCCTTCGGCAGCGGCTCCTCCTCCACGAACCGGAAGGATTCGTCCTCCAGCACGGGCAGGAACGCCTCGTAGGGGAAGCGGCTGAACTCGCAGCCGTAGCCGCTCGCGCCGAACCACCCGCCTTCCTTCGCCTTGAGGTTGAGGTCGCGCGCCAGCTTGGTGTGATTCGAGCAGTCGTGAACGACGACGCCCCAGTCCTCCTCCGCGGCGACCCGCATGAATTTCAGCGTCAGCTGGCGGCTCCAGATGGGCGAAATATACCCCAGCCGGCAGGCGTACAGGTTTTCGCCGAAATAGTTGCCGATGTTGTTGTCGTTCAGGTGCAACTCGGCGCAGTTGATGAAGTCCAGCCCGGTGGCGAGAATGTTTTCCTTCTTCCGCATGAACGTATCGAAGAACTCGGGCGTCATGGGCGTTTCGACGCCCGCCTGCGTGATGTGTTTCTTCGCGAGGGCGATGTTGTCGATCACGCGATCCGCGCAGTCCGACGCGCCGAGGTTGAAGCGCAGCTCGTCCAGCCCGGCCTCGCCCAGCGCGCGCAGGCTTTCCTCCGTCGCCAGCAGGCCGTTGGTGTACAGGTGCTGGCGGACGCCCGCCTCGTGAAAGCGGCGGATGACGCCGTAGTACTTCTCGATCTCCATGAACGGCTCGAGGTACACGTAAGCGACGCCGGTGGGCTTTTTCTGGATGGAGAGCAGCAGGTCGAGGTCTTTCTCATACAGCTTCGTGCCGCCGATCTCCCACAGTCCCTCGCCGATGGGCGGAATGGCGTCCATCTCGCCGTAGTTGTAACAGAATTTGCAGCGGATGTTGCAGGCGTTTGTCTTCCGAACCGCGCTCAGCCCCGTGCCCAGCAGGCACGATTTGCACCCGCCGGGGAAGCGCCCGTCCGGCCCCACGTAATACGTGCGGCCCGCCAGCGATTTCAGCCCCGGCACCCGCGCCATGAGCGCCTCGTTCTGCCGGTCCACCGCCGCCTCGATCTGATACATCGTCGCATATACGATCTCCGTCTGCTTCGTCAGCAGCTCCTCGTCCTCCGGCAGCTCCGCGAAGAAGCGGAACCAGGTGAGGGCGTCCTTTTTGGATATCTTCATGGCCTCATCGCCCTTCTCACTGCTTCAGTTTATTTTTCATTTTATCAGAAACAGTCCCTTTCGGCAATCCCCGGCGCGCAAAAACTTTCCTCCGCGCATACTTGAAAAACGCCCGTTTCATGATATAATAAGATTCGATAACAGGACTCGGAACGGACGGCGCGGGGAAGCGCGCCGCGAGGAGGAGACAAAGCCCTTGAACGACAAACAGCGCCGCGCGGAGCTCATGATGTGGCTGCAGATCCTGCTGGGCATGCTGCTGTGCGCGGTCGGATACGACATGTTCATTATCCCCAACGACATCGCCCCCGGCGGCTTCACCGGCATCGCGCAGCTCGTCAACCACTTCACAGGGCTGCCCATCGGCATGCTCACGCTGGCTCTGAACGCGCCGCTGTTCGCGCTGTCGGCCAGATCGCTGGGGCTGAAATTCGGCCTGCGCTCGCTGGTGGCCAGCGTGGGGCTGTCGGCGCTCATCGACATCCTGCCCATCCCCTCCGTCATCCCCATGGACACCACGGAGCGGCTGCTGCTGGCCTCGCTGTTCGGCGGCGTGGTGGCCGGAGCGGGCTTCGGATTCATCATCCGGGGCAACGCCACCACCGGCGGTTCGGACATGCTGGCCAAGCTCGTCAACGCGCGCGTGCACTCGGTTTCCATCGGCATGGTGATGTTCGCCGTAGATGGGCTGGTCATTCTGGCCTCCGCGTTCGTGTACGACGTGGTATCCGCCATGTTCGCGCTCATCTGCACCTTCCTGATGAGCGAAGTGATCGACTTTCTGGTGGACGGCCTCAATTCGGCGCGCGCGTATTTCGTCATTTCAAACGAGAGCGCGTCCATCGCCCGGCGCGTGATGGACGAGATGGAGCGCGGCATTACCGCGCTGAACGGCCGCGGCATGTATTCCGGCGACGACAAGCAGGTGCTGCTGTGCGTGATCAGCCGCAGCGAATCGCCGCGGCTGCGGGCCATCGTCGCGGACTGCGACCCGGCGGCGTTCATCATCGCCGCCAACGTGCACGAGGTGCTCGGCGAGGGCTTCCGGCCCATCTACAAGCGCTGACGCCCCCTACCCTGATCCCACCCCCGCGGGGAAATCAATAAAAGAAAGCAAGGAGAAACGCCATGGACAAGATCAAAGTGGCCATCATCGGCTGCGGCACCATCGCCAATGCGGCGCATATGCCCGGTTACAAGGCGGCGAGCGACCTGTGCGAAGTGAAGTATTTCTGCGACATCATTCCCGAACGCGCCGTCGCCCTACGCGACAAATACGGCTCCGGTATCGCCAACGAGGACTATCACGAGATCCTCTCCGATCCGGAAGTCACCTGCGTGTCCATCTGCGTGCCCAACGGCGGCCACGCCCCCATCGCCATCGACTTTCTGAAGGCCGGCAAGCACGTTCTGTGCGAGAAGCCCGCGGCCATGAACTCAGAGCTGGCCCGCGAGATGCAGAAGACCGCCGACGAATGCGGCCGCATCCTGAACATCGGCGTGTGCAACCGCTTCAACACCGCCGTCGAGAAGATCGAGGAGCTCATCAGCCAGGGCGAGCTGGGCAACATCTACCACATCTACTGCTCCTTCCGCGCCTATCGCTCCATTCCCGGCCTGGGCGGCGCGTTCACCACGAAGGCGCTCTCCGGCGGCGGCGCGCTGATCGACTGGGGCGTGCACTATCTCGACCTGATCTTCTACTGCGTGGGCCAGCCGAAGGTGAAGACGGTCTCCGCCGCGGCCTATTCCGTGCTGGGCAAGCCGCTGGATGGCTACCTCTACGAGAGCATGTGGGCCGGCCCGCCCAAGCTGGACGGCACCTACGACGTGGACGACTTCATCACCGGCTTCATCCGCACCGACGGCCCCACCATCTCCGTGAACGGCGCCTGGGCGCAGAACATCGACGACAAGGCCACCTTCATCGAGTTCCTGGGCGACAAGGGCGGCATCAAGCTGCAATACGGCGGCAACTTCACGCTCTATTCCACCAAGAACGGCATGCTGACCACCACCACCTTCAAGTATCAGACGGTCAACATGTACGAGGCCGAGATCCGCGACTTCCTCATCAAGGCCCCGCAGGGCATCAAGACCAAGGCCAACATCGACAAGGCGCTGGTCACCTCGCAGGTCATGGACATGATGTACAAGTCCTCCGAGCTGGGAGAAGAGGTCAAGGCGTAAGACAAGACTCAGTGGGCCGCATCCTATCTCCATGCGCGGATGCGGCCCGGATTTTTATTATATGGAGGCACATATGCAAACTCTTCTTGCGCCGCGGCTCAGGGCGGGCGGCACAATTGGTGTCTTCTCTCCTTCAACTCCAGCAACTGCGTGGATTCCCCGGCGCACAGAGTTCGCTGTCAACTATCTGGCCGGGAAAGGCTTTCACATCAAGCCAGGCCGCCTCTGGGGTCGGGCCGATGGCTACCGCTCGGGCGGAATACGCGAGCGCGCCGACGAACTGAACGAGCTTATCCATGATCCGGCGGTGGACTGCATCATGGCGGCAGGCGGCGGGCTTGTGTCCAACTCCATCCTTCCCTATATCGATTACGACGCCATTCGGCGGCAGCCAAAGATATTCGTAGGCTATTCCGATGTGACCGCCGTGCTGCTGGCCATCTATGCCCGGACGGAGCTTGTCACCTTCTACGGGCCGAATTTGATCTCCACCTTCGGTGAGATCCCCCCGTGGTCGGATGAAAGCCTTGCCTATTTTTTGGATATTGTACAGGGTGGTGCACCCCGCGTGCTAAACGCGCCGAACCACTGGACAGAAGATTCGGTCGGACTGGAAGAGCAGGATGTCGAATGTGAGGCCCACGAAAACAGGCTCGTTACCGTGCGCGGTGGTATGGCGCGTGGCAGGCTGATTGGCGGTAATATGGACACCATGCTTGGCTTTTTTGGCACGCCGTACATGCCCGAGATACGTGAGGGCGATCTCCTGTTTCTTGAAGACTGCAAGGACTATCCCGAACGCATCGAGCGCTCTTTCTCGCTGCTCGAATGCGCGGGCACCTTTGAACGCATCGGCGGCCTCATTCTCGGCAAGCACGCCGATTACAGAGACAAGGGTACGGGCCTCAGGCCATGGGAATGTGCGCTGGAAATCATCGGCAAATATCGTTTCCCCGTGCTGGCCGAAATCGACTGCGGCCACACGAAGCCGATGCTCACGCTGCCGCTGGGCGGCGACGCGCAGCTGGACGCTGACGCGCAAAGCGTATCGCTGATGAGCGTGGTCACGACATGATGCCAATTCATAGATCGTAAAACAGCGAAAACCACACCCAAACGGAGGGCTTTCGCTGTTTTTAATGTCATTTCAGCGATACACGCTATCAGTATCCCTTCAGTACCTTCAAAAGCGGCCCGATCTCGTTCGCCGTGATGAGTGACGCGCCGTGCGCGATGGCGTCCCGCACGTCCTCTTCCGTGTCGGCGCAGTAGATGTGCATCTTCATGCCTTTCCCCGCGTAGATAGGGAATATCTCGCTGCGCATGATCCTCATGTTGATGCCGATTTCGTCGTAATAGCTGTAGGAATCGGGCTCGAACTCGGCCATCTGGAAATCCGGGTAGCCCATGGTGCGCGCGGCGTGAGCGGTCTTGAGGTATTTGATGATACGCGCGTTGAAGGCGTAGAAGATGCAGTTGTCGAAGAAGCCGTACCGCTTCAGCAGCGCCACGGTCTTGTCGCAGGTCTCCTCGCGCATGTCCTTGATCTCCACGCCCAGCATCACGTCCGGCCGCATGGCCCGCGCCTGGGAGAGCAGCTCCTCCAGCGTAGGCACACGCTCGCCCGCGAAGCGCGCGTCGAATTTGCCGCCCGCGTCCAGCCTCTTGATCTCCTCCAGCGTCATGTCATTGAGATGCCTGTCCACGCCGCAGGTGCGGTAGGCGTTCCCGTCGTGCATGATGACCGGCACGCCGTCCTTCGAGAGCCACACGTCAAACTCGAAGGCGTCCACGCCCGCCTGCATCGCCGCGCGATAGGAGATCAATGTGTTCTCCGGATAGCGCGCGCAGTAACCCCTGTGTCCTTCCGCGATGATCCCTGTCATGGTTCATCCTCCCCTTCGTCTTCTTCACTCGCCATCTCGTCGAGCATGGTTTTGATGGCCGTCAGGCGCTCCATGAGCGCGCTTTCACGCGCGGAGCGGCTCGCGTCCGCTTCCTCGCCTTCCTCGTCATACAGCTCCCAGTCGACCCACGCGCTCAGGTGATTGGTTATATCTTCCACCATTTCGCGGCAGAAGGCCAGCCTGTCCACGGGGTAAACCGCTTCAGGCTCCATGCGGAAGATATCCGGCGGGTCGATGGAATCCTCGAACCAGACGAGGCATTCGTCCCACGTCGCCGCGCATACCATCCAGCCGGGTTCGCAGAAGCCCTTCACGACGACGGGGCTGTCGTAGGTCAGGCCGAAGACGGCCGCGTCCAGCCATTCCATGGCCACGTCCGTGACATAGCCCAGGTAGTATGCGTTTTTCCCGTCCAGGGAGAATTTCGTCCACCCGCAGTCAGGTTTTGTCAGCATGATCGTCCCTCCTCAGCGTTCGTTCCAGAATGTCTCAAGTTCCGCTTCGATTTCCTCCGGCCCCCGCGCCGGAACCGCCCGCCAGTGGGGCGGCATGAGCGCCCGGTGCTCCGCGTCCCGCCAGCGCGCGTCGATGAGCAGCACCGCGCCGCGGTCGCTCTCCGAGCGGATCACGCGCCCGGCGGCCTGCAGAACCTTCGCCACGCCGGGATACATGTAGGCGTAGGCGTAGCCCCGGCCGTATTTTTCCTCATACAGCGCGCGCAGCGTGTCGCCCTCGAGACTTAACTGCGGCACGCCCGTGCCCACGATGGCGGCCCCGGCGAGGCGGCCGCCCGGCAGGTCGACACCCTCCGAGAACACGCCGCCCATCACGACGAACGCCGCCGTTGTTTCGGGCGGATCCGGTTCCAGCGCGTCCAGGAACGCGCGCCTGGCGTCGTCGTCCATGTCCGGCGACTGGACGAGCAGCCGGCAGGGCCATTCGACGCGCTCCGCCGCCTGCCGCATGAAGGCGTACGACGGGAAGCACACGAGATAGTTCCCCCTCCTCGCGCCGATGAACGCGCGAAGGCATTCGCACAGCCTGTCCATGGACGCCTCGCGCTCCTTGTAGCGCAGCGGCAGCGGGCACACGAGCGCCCGCAGGTTTTCCGGCGGGAACGGCGAGGGCAGGTCGAGCAACGCGTCGGCCTCGCCGTCCAGGCCGGTGAGGTCGCGGTAAAAATCCATCGGCGCGAGCGTGGCCGAGAACAGCGCCGCGCCGTGCACGCGCCTGAGGCACGCGGCGATATGCGCCGCCGGATCGGCGCACCACAGCCGCACGCCGCACAGGTTCCTGCCGTCCGGCTCGATCAGCGTGCGGAAGTGTTCGTCGTAGCCCGATTCGGCGCGCAGGAAGTCCAGCGCGTCGAAGAAGCACTCGCTGAGATCGCGCCGGCAGGCCCATGTCCGCTCGTCGAAGGCCGCGCCGGCGGCCTGCGCGAACGCCTTTGCCGCTTCGATCAGCGCGTCCGGCTTCTCAGCGCGAGATTCTCCCCCGCTGTCCCCGCCCAGCGACCGCCGCAGCGCCGTCATCTCCTTCAGCAGCGCCGTCAGCGCGGCATAGAGCGGATGCTTTCGCCCGGCTTCTTTGCCGACGGCGCGGCGCAGGTCGCGGAAGTACCGCTGCGCGAGCGCGCCGGAGAGCATATCCCGCGCGCGGGAGGCGAGGTTATGCGCCTCGTCGACAAGCAGGCCGGCGTCCGATCGGCCCGTGAAAAAGCGCTGCAGCTTCACGCGCGGGTCGAACACATAGTTGTAATCGCACACCACCACGTCGGCCGTCTCGCTCAGGTCGAGCGAAAGCTCGAACGGGCATATCCCGTGCCGCGCCGCCAGGGCGCCGATGGCGGCGCGGTCCAGCCGCTGCATGGAAAGCGCCTCGCGGAGCGCGTCGCGCCGCCGGTCGTAATAGCCGCGCGCCAGCGGGCACGCCTCGGGGCGGCAGTCGCGTTCCTCCATCGGGCAGACGCTGTCCTTGGCGGAGAGAACCACGCAGCGCGCCATGAGGCCGGCCGCGCGCATCCTGTCCAGCGCCTGCAGCGCGGCCTCGCGGCCCGTGGTGCGCGCGGTAAGGTAGAACACGCGGCCGACGCGCCCCTCGCCCAGCGCGATCAGCGCCGGAAACAGCGCCGCCGCCGTCTTGCCGATGCCGGTCGGAGCCTGGCAGAGCAGGTTTTTCCCATCGCGCAGCGCCACATACACGTTCGCGGCCATCTCGCGCTGGCCCGGCCGGTACACGCCGTAGGGAAACGACAGGGCGCGCATCGTGGGGCGGCTGACATCCTGCCAGGCCCGCACGCGCGCGAGCCAGTCCAGCATGGGCGAGAGGTACTCGTCCAGCTTTTCATACAGCTTTTCGCGGCTGTAATCCCTCGTGAAGAGCGCCTCGCCCCCCGCGAGGCTTATATACCTCAGCCGCACGCGCACGCGATTCAGGCCGTCGCGCGCGGCCAGCATCGCGGCGTACAGCTCGGCCTGCGCCCAGTGAACGGGGTACTCCCCGCCTTCCATCCCCGCGGTGTCCTCCAGCATGCTCTTGATCTCCTCGATGACCGAATCGTCGCCCGCGGCGAGCAGCCCGTCGGCGCGTCCGTGCAGCAGCAGCTTCACGCCCCGCCGCTCCAGCTCCATGCGCAGCGCCGCCTCGCTCTGCCAGCCGGGCTCGTAGCCGCCCTGCGCGAGCCGGTGCGCGCGCGTGCCCTCGAGCATGCGCTGGATCATGCCGCGGCCGCTTACCAGGTCGCCGCCCTCGAAATAGAATTCCGCGAGCGAGCGAACGTTGATCCGAAGGCGCTCCTCTTCCATACCAAACCTCTTTTGCGCACATTTGCCGCTTCGCGGCGAGGAAATCATTGACAAACCGCGTTTCTTGGGTACAATAAGAATTGTAACTGATTCTTACATGAAACGCAAGTGAAGGCGAGGGATTATTCATGCTTTATCCGCTTAAAATGACGCCGTACTTCCGCCATGGCGAGGAAACCCCCTGGGGCGGCCGCGCGCTCGGCGATTATTTCGGCAAGGACATCCCCGACGACCGCACCGGCGAAAGCCTTGAAATATCCGCGCTGCCCGGCCGCGAGAGCGTCGTTCAGAACGGCGAACTCGCCGGCCTGCCGCTGAACAGGGTGATCGATGAGTGGGGCAGGGATCTCACCGGCGATGCGGAGGGCTTTCCGCTGCTTTTGAAGCTGCTGGACGCCCGCGAGATGCTGTCCGTCCAGGTGCACCCGGACGACGCCTATGCCGGCGCGCACGAGGGCGGCAAGCTGGGCAAGACCGAGGCATGGCTGGTCATCGCCGCGGAACCCGGCTCGAAGCTGGTCTACGGCGTGCAGGCGGACACCAGCGAAGAGCTGCGCGCGCAGGTGGAGGCCGGAAAGCTGGAGGAAAACCTGCGCTGGGTCGGCGTGCAGCCGGGCGACGTGCTCTACATCCCCCACGGCTGCGTGCACGCGCTGGGCGGCGGGCTGGTGATTTATGAGATCCAGCAGTCCAGCGACGTGACCTACCGTTTCTGGGACTGGGGCCGCGTGGGCAAAGACGGAAAGCCCCGCGCGCTGCACACCGAGGACGCGCTCGCCGTGAGCCGCCCCGGCCTGAAGCTGGAAAAGCTGCCCGGCGCGACGCTCATCACCACCGGCGGCAGCAAAACAGCCTATATTTCCGACGCCAACTTCGAGCTGTGGCGGTTGAACGTGGCGGGCGACATGCCGCTGGAATCCGGGCGGATGCTGCTGCTCACCTCGCTGGGCGAGGCCGAGGTGAAATGGGACGGCGGTTCCTTCCCGCTGAATCCGGGCGAGAGCTGCCTGGCGCCCGCCGCGCTGGAAGGCGTGACGATATCCGGCCGCACCGCCGTGATGTGCGCGACCTTGCCCGACCGGCCCGCGCTGCGCGAAGCGCTGGGCTACCGCGCCGAGCTCGTCGCGGGACTGACGAAGGACATCTGATCGGAGGTCAACATGCGAATCGTCGTCAAAGTAGGCTCGTCCACGCTGGCCCACGCCACGGGGCAGATGAATATCCGCCGCGTGGAACGGCTGTGCAAGGTCATGAGCGATCTCAAAAACGCCGGGCACGAGATGGTGCTGGTATCCTCGGGCGCCATCGCCATGGGCGTGGGCAAGCTGCGGCTCAAGGAGCGCCCGCGCGACATCCCCACCAAGCAGGCCACCGCCGCCGTGGGCCAGTGCGAGCTCATGTACACCTATGACAAGCTCTTTTCCGAATACAACCACACCGTGGCTCAGATTCTTCTGACCGGCAGCGACGTGGATCACGCCGAGCGGCGGCAGCATTTCCGCAACACGCTGTTCCGGCTGCTGGAGCTGGGCGCGCTGCCCGTCATCAACGAAAACGACACCGTGGCGACCGACGAGATCGTCATCGGCGACAACGACACGCTGGCCGCCATCGTGACGCGCGAGATCCAGGCCGACCTGCTCATTCTTTTAAGCGATATCGACGGCCTCTACACCGCCGATCCGCGAAAGGACGCGGAGGCCGCGCTCATTCCCCTCGTGGAGGCGCTCACGCCCGAGATCATGGCGCTGGGCGGCGGAAACGGCTCCTCGCTGGGCACCGGTGGCATGGCCACCAAGCTGCGCGCCGCGCAGATCGCCACCGAGGCCGGCGCGGACATGATCATCGCCAACGGCGAGAACCCCGACATTCTCTACGACATACTGGACGGGCGTCCCGCGGGCACCCGCTTCATCGGCAGGAGGGCAAAACCATGACCACACAGGACATCCTTCGCGCCGCCAGGGCCGCCGCCCCCGCGCTGGCCGCCGCCGGCAGCGATCTGAAAAACCGCGCGCTCCTCGCCATGGCCGAAAGCCTCCTCGCGCATGAGGCCGGCATCCTCGAAGCGAACGCGCTCGACCTCGACGCAGCGAAGGAACGCATCTCCCCCGTGATGCTCGACCGGCTCCGCCTCACCCCGGCGCGCGTCGCCGCCATGGCCGAGGGCATCCGGCAGGTGGCGGCGCTGCCCGATCCCGTGGGCCGCGTTCTCAGCCGGGTCGAACGCCCGAACGGGCTGACGATCGAGAAGGTCGCCGTGCCCATGGGCGTGATCGCCATCATCTACGAGAGCCGCCCGAACGTCACCTCCGACGCCGCCGCGCTGGCCGTGAAGAGCGGCAGCGCGTGCGTGCTGCGCGGCGGCAAGGAAGCGTTCCGCTCGTCGAACGCCGTGGCGTCGGCCATGCAGGAGGGGCTGAAGGCCGTCGGGCTGCCGCCGGAGCTGGTTCAGCTGGTTCAGGACACCACGCGCCAGAGCGCGAACGAGCTCATGACCGCCGTGGGCCTCGTGGATCTGCTCATTCCGCGCGGCGGCGCGGGGCTCATCCAGGCCTGCGTGGACAACGCGAAGGTGCCCTGTATCCAGACGGGCACGGGCATCTGCCACGTATACGTGGACGACAGCGCGAATCCCGATATGGCGCTCAGCATCATCGAGAACGCCAAGACCCAACGGCCCTCCGTGTGCAACGCGGAGGAGGCGCTGCTGGTGCACGCGGCCATCGCCCCCGCCTTCCTGCCCCTTTTGAAAAAAAGGCTGGTGGACGAGCGCGCCGCGCGGGGCGAAACGCCCGTGGAGCTGCGGCTGGACGCGCGCGCCGCGGCCATCATCCCCGGCACGCCCGCGGGCGAAGCCGACTTCGACACGGAATTCCTCGACTACATTCTCGCTGTGAAGGTGGTGGACAGCGTGGAGGAGGCCGTCGCCCACATCGCGCTGCACTCAACCGGCCACAGCGACGCCATCCTCACCGAAACGGACGCGCACGCGGCGCTGTTCGTCCAGGCGGTGGACAGCGCGGCGGTGTATGTGAACGCCTCCACGCGCTTCACCGACGGCGGCGAGTTCGGCCTGGGCTGCGAGATGGGCATCTCCACGCAGAAGCTGCACGCCCGCGGCCCC
>JAFZRB010000158.1 GCA_017620115.1 Clostridia bacterium
CAGCAGCACCCGCTTGTGACCGTTCAACGCCCGTTCGGGTATATCCACAGCGTACCGCCCGAAGCCCACCGACCGGAATGAAACGGGCTCAGCGGCCCTGCCGCTTTCCACCCGCCAGCCCCGGAAAACGCTCTTTTCAACCGGCTGCGCGCCCGCGGGCATGGGCAGCGCGCCGGCGGGATAAGCCAGCACATCCGCGCCGCCCTCCTCCAGCTCCACGCTCAGCGTCCTGCCGTTCCATAGGAGCGGCTGACCGCACAGCAACGCCAGCCTGCGGCTGGGAAGATCGAGCACATTGAAGCCCAGGCTGTCCCTGCGGCTCAGCGTGACGACGGTGACGCCGCCGTATTCGAAGGACTCGCCCGGCTTTGGCGCCACGGTCTCTTCGCCGTCCTGAACGGCGAAGCAGTAACGGGGCGTCATGCCGTCTGGCGCGAGGAAAAACCACGCGTCCCCCACCTGCGCCATGGGCTGTGCTGAGGCCCATTTGAGCTTCGCGCCGCCTATGGACATATTGAAGGGCAGAATGGCGTTTTCGCCGGCGGCGATGCCGAAACGGAAGGTGATATCGCCGTCCGGCAGGTTCAGCGTCACCTCTTCATCCGCGCGGTCGCGCATCGGCGCGTGATCCTGGAAGTTGTTCACGAACAGGAAACCGCTGTTCCCCTTCACGCGAACCGAGAAGCGCAGCGGGCCAGCGTCGTCGGGCTGAATACTCTTCAGATGCGCCGGGAGCACGGCGCGCGTCCGCTCGAAAAACCCGGAGAACGTGTTCGCGAACAGATGAATGGCGCGCAGCCGGCCATAGCTCTCGCGAATCTGGCCGTATTCGCCCACGGCGGCCTGATAGTCGTATGACCGCTTTGAAACCTGGCTTTCGCCCAGATACGGCGTGCGCAGGCCCGTGGGGTTGGTGCCGCCCTTGTACATATAATAGCCCAGCAGGTTGCAGCCGCTGCCCAGCTTGACGTTGGCCATCGCGTCCACGGCGCGCATGTCCAGCCGGAAGCGGTATTTATAGGAGCACATCATCCCGCCCATCATCTCGCAGCAGGCGTAGGGCCGGCTTTCCGGATCGTAGGACGGCTCGAAGTTGTATTCCTTCGTCACGGCGCTGTTATGGTTGTCACGGTAGATGTATTCCGGCGTGGCGGGATGCTCGCCGGCCTCGCGGTAGAACAGCCACGGCTGATACGAATAGCCGCCCCACAGCGGCAGCGCTTCCTCCACGGGCGTCACCGCGCCGCCCCATGCCGTGGCGGTGTAGAAGGGCGTCCTGATGCCCTCCTCCAGCATGATGCGCTTGAGGGCGAGCATGTATGAAAGCCCGGAATGGCCGCCGTTCACCCATTCGTTCGACACGCCGGTGGTCATCTCCCACGGCGCGGAAGAATGCTGGTATTCGTTTTCGATCTGCGTGCCCACGACGCAGCCGCCCTGGCTGTAGTAGTGCCCGTCCATCTGCCTGTGCAGCTGGCGGAACAGCCTGCGCACGGCTCCCAGGAAGCCGGGGTTGTCCTCGCGCACGTCGTAGGGCTTGCCGTACAGCCAGTCCGGAAGACCGCCGTTGCGCATCTCGCCGTGAACGAAGGGGCCGATGCGCGCGATGACCATCATGCCGTGCTTTTCGCACACCTCGAGAAAGCCGCGCAGATTGCGGCAGCCGTCGAAGCGGAACACGCCCTCCTCTTCCTCGTGCGCGTTCCAAAACACATAGGTGGAGATGATGTTCACGCCGCCCATCTTCATCTTGACCACGGCGTCTTCCCACTGGTCGGGCGACACGCGCGCGAAGTGCATCTCGCCGCTGACGCCGAAGAAGGGCCGCCCGTCCAGCGTCATATAATAATTGGTAAAGGACAGCTCGCGGCCCGCGGGGCTGCGCCCGGTGAACTTTTCTCCCAAGGGATAGACGGTTTTCTCGGGTACGTCGGTCAGGTTCAGCTGATACATGGTTGTCCTCCCGGTTTTTTCTCTATTATAACATGGTCTCCTCCTGATTTCCATACGGTTGCGCCGAAATTCCGCCAGATGCTTTTCAGCGATTGCGAACCCATAATTGAAAAAATTGCGAACCCATAATTGAAAAAATCCCGCTTGACATCCGCATATACGTATTGTATAATAAATTTGGAATTTGGGTGAAATTTTGGGCACGTTTTTATGAAATTCATCCATCTTCGAAATCCGGCAGGGAATAACGGGCAAACCGCCAGCCCGTTATCCGCACGTATTGTGCGAATGGCGGAATACTATTTTCAGGAGGGGCACAATGAACAAGATCGCGAAGATTCTGTGTCTGGTACTCGCCCTGCTGATGGTCTCTTCGGCCGCTCTCGCGGTTGAGAGCTCTCAGATCGTGGGCACGTCGGTAATCACTCCCCATGATTACGGCGCCCGTGGCCTCACCCAGCTGCCCATCACCGACGAGCCCATCACCATTCAGGTGTGGAAGGGCCTCAACGAGCCGGTCATGACATCCTGGGATCAGTGCATCGTCTATGGAGAGCTGGAAAAGCGCACTGGCATCCACATCGATTGGGTTTATCCGCCGGTTGGCTCCGAGCGCGATAACTTCAACCTGCGCATCGCCAGCAACGACCTGCCCCACATGTTCGTAGAAGGCCGCAGCCAGTATGCGGGCTCCCTGGATGAGATCTGTGACGACGAAGTCTTCATGGACATCACCCCCTACTACGAGGCGGGCTACACTCCCAACTACAAGTACCTGCGCGATACCTACGAGGATATCCGCATGGACACCATCCTCGACAGCGGCAAGCTGGCGGTATTCTGGCAGTTCGACTACGTCGGCACCTCGCCGTGGTCTGGCTTCTGGGCCCGCAAGGACCTGATGGACAAGTACGGTCTCGAAGCCCCCGTGACCATCGAGGACTGGGAGAACTTCATCAAGACCTGCTACGATGAGGGCGGCTACAAGATCCTCATCCAGGCCGGCGAGAACGGCGGCGGCGGCGGCGACCTCGACACCTGCTTCTATGTGTTCTCCGCGTTTGACGTGGGCTACTACTACTATCAGGTGGACGGCACCGTTAAGTACGGCGCGATGGAAGACGGCTACCAGCAGGCGCTGGAGATCCTGGCCAAGTGGTATGCCAACGGCTGGATCGATCCCGACTTCGCGGGCTATGACTGGAACACCTACACCGCCCGCATCGCCGATCCCACCAACTACTCCATCTTCGGCATGAACTACGGCGAGGTTGGCCAGACCGTGACCACCGCCCGCCTGAGCGTGCCCGAGTACGACCTCATCCCGATCAACGGCCCCAAGCAGACTCCGGATCAGGAACTGCATCTGCGCCAGTATGACTTCACCACCCGCAACCAGTGGGACGCCCTCACCTGGCGCTGCGTGGAAGACGGCATCGCCGAGAAGGTCTGCCAGTGGAAGGACTACTGGTACAGCCAGGAAGGCGCCGAGCTGTTCTCCTACGGCGTTGAAGGCATCAGCTACATCTGGAACGACAACGGCGAGCTCGAGTGGGTCTATGACAAGCCCGAGAACGCCCAGTACTTCCCGATCGACATGGCCGACGAGACCAAGGACTTCTGGACCGTGTATCCGCTCTTCAAGCTGCACAACGGCGGCTACCTGCGCGACTCCGGCTCCTACATCATGTCCGACTATGTGTGGGCGTGCATCGACGAGTGGGCCAAGGTTGAGCCCACCTACGGCATCCCCATGATCAGCTTCACCGCGGAAGAAGCGACCGACTACGCCGCCCTCAACACGCCCATTCAGAGCTATCTGAACGAGTGCGTCGGCAAGATCATCACCGGCCAGATGGACGCTTCCGAGTGGCCCTCCGTCCAGCAGACTCTGAAGGACATGGGCATCGAAGACTGCATCGCCTATCAGCAGGCCGCTTACGATCGCTACAGCGCGCGTGGCTGATCGAATCAGGACAAGGCATAATTCAAGCTGTTTCCATACCGGGCGGGGCTCCGCCCGGTATGGATTATTCTAATCCGGCACGCCAAATCGGGAGTATGAGGTGATAATACTTGACTCAGAATAACAGCAAGAAAAGCATCGAAATGGGTTTGCTGACAAAGATTCTGATCGTCGCGCTTACCATCGTAACCCTGTGCAGCCTGGCGCTGGGGTATGTTTCGGCCGTGGATCAGACAGCCAACGAAAACGCGCTGTCCTACAACGGCATACAGATGCTGTTGGGCAGCACGGGTGGGAAGAGCGCGAGCTCGCTGAATCCCATGCTTCTGCTCTCGTCGGTTTGCTACGTTCTGTTGATCGCCGGCGTTTTCTTCCGCAAGGATAATTCCTTTATGACCATCGCCTGTTCGGCCGTCGGCTTTGCGGCCCTGCTGATGTTCCTGTTCGACGCCCGCTTCGCCGACAGGCGCGAATTCAACTTCGCCGAAGGCAGCGTCGCTCCTCAGATCGGATGGTGGATCGGCGTCGCCGCGGCGCTGATTCTCCTGGTAATCAGCATCGCCAACAAGGGTTCCATCAACGCCGCGAAACGGCACAACCAGCGCCTGCGCCTTTACGAAAACCGCGATCTGCCCGCGGGATACAGGGATCCCACCGTTTGGGAAATCATCAAACGCGACTTTGAAAAGCACTGGCCGGTGTACCTCATGGTGCTGCCCGTGCTCGCGTTTTACATCATATGGTGCTACGGCCCGATGTACGGCATCATCATCGCGTTCAACGACTACAAGCCGAAAAAAGGCTTCCTCGGCAGCCCCTGGGTGGGCCTGGATTGGTACCGCGAGTTCTTCCGCGGCCCCTTCGCCTGGCGCACCATCCGCAATACGCTGCTCATCAGCATCTACAACATGCTGATCGGCTTCCCGGCCCCCATCGTGCTGGCCCTGATGCTGAACGAAATGCGCTCCATCGCCTATAAGCGCGTCGTTCAGACGATCACTTACATCCCCCACTTCATTTCGCTGGTCGTTATGTCCGGCCTTCTGATCGACTTCCTCTCCTCCGACGGCGTCATCACAACCGTGCTCTCAAAGGTATTCGGATTGCCATCGAAGAACTACCTGGGTTACGCGCAGTATTTCAGAACGGTCTATATCGGTTCCGAAATATGGCAGCACCTGGGCTGGGACTCCATCATCTACCTGAGCGCCCTGTCTGCCGTGGATCAGGAACTGTATGAGGCGGCGCGCATCGACGGCGCGGGCCGGCTGAAGCAGACCTGGCATGTGACGCTGCCCGGTATCGCACCCACGATCACCATCCTGCTGATCCTGCGCATCGGCCAGCTCCTCAGCGTCGGCTATGAGAAGATCATCCTGATCTACAACGCCTCGACCTACGAGACGTCGGACGTCATTTCCACCTACGTCTACCGCGTGGGTATCACAGACAGCAAATTCTCCCGTTCGACTGCCATCAACACGCTCAACAGCGCAGTGAACTTCATGCTCGTGGTCTTAGCAAACAAGGTTTCC
>JAFZRB010000159.1 GCA_017620115.1 Clostridia bacterium
ATGGACGCCCTGCCCCTCCAGGAGGATACGGGCGCGCCCTTCGCCTCGAAGACGCCCGGCATGATGCACGCCTGCGGCCACGACATCCACATGACCGCGGCGCTCGGCGCGGCCCGGCTGCTCGCGGAGCGGCGGAGCGGGATGCGCGGCAGCGTCGTTTTCCTGTTCCAGCCGGACGAAGAAGGCCGCGGCGGCGCGCAGCGCATGATCGACGCGGGCGCGCTCGAAGGCGTCGACGCCGTGTTCGGCGCGCACGTGTCGCCCGATTTGCCACTGGGCCACGTGGGCGTGAGATACGGCAAGTTCTACGCCGCCTCGGACACCTTCCGCGTTGCGGTGAAGGGAAAAAGCGCGCACGGCGCGGAGCGGGAGAAGGGCGTGGACGCGCTGGCGGCCGCCGCCCGCATGGTTACGGCCGTGCTCGCGCTGCCGGAGAATCTGCCGGGCGAAAAGAGCGTGGTGTCCGTGGGCACGCTGCGCGCCGGAACCGCTGAAAACATCCTGGCCGACAGCGCCGAATTTTCCGGCATCATCCGCACGCTGGGGCCGCAGGCGCGCGAGGCGATGCGCGCGCAGTTCGAGCGCACCGTGAACGCGCTGTCGAACGAGGCGGGCGCTTCTGTGGAGTGCGCGCTGCGGGCGAGTTATCCGGGCGTGGTCAACGACGAGCGCATGACGCGCCTCGTGGAGCAGGCCGCCCGCGCCGCGCTGGGGGGCGAATGCGTGCACGCAATCGAAAACCCGACCATGACCACGGAGGATTTCGGCTATTTCCTCCAGGCCAGGCCGGGTTCATACTATCACATCGGGGCGGGCTGCTCCCTGCCGCTGCACAATCCCCGCTTCCTGCCGGACGACAGGGCCGCCGCCGTCGGCGCGGCGGTTCACGCCGCAGTCATCGAATCATTTCTTCGCGGCGACGCGCCGACCGCCTGATCCGGGCTCCGAGCGCGACAAGACCCATGATCGCGCGTCGTCCTGTCACCCGACGCGCGCGTTGACGCCCCGTCTCGCAAAGAGCGCTTGAAACGCCCGCATGGCCGCGTCGTCCGGCACGGTAAAATCCTGTCCCTCAGTCAGCCCCAGCAGCGCCCGTTTGCCGCCGCCCAGCCGGTGATAGGCCAGGAGCTCAACGCGCTCCACGGGCTTCCCGGCCAGCCAATCCGCGACGGCCTCCAGCTCGCCGTCGTTCCCGCCCGGCACGCACGGCACGCGCACCCAGATCCGCGCGCCGGCGGCCAGCAGGCGCGTCAGGTTGTCCAGAATGAGACCGTTATCCGCGCCGGTCAGGCGGCGATGAACCTGCGGATCGATCGCCTTGACATCGTAAAGAAACATCGGCGCATACGGCAGGACGCGCTCGAAACGCTCCCAGGGCACGCAACCCGCCGTGTCGATGGCCGTATGGATGCCCGCTTCGCGGCACAGTCGGCACACCGCCTCCAGAAAGTCGATTTGCAGCATGCACTCGCCGCCGGAAAACGTCACCCCGCCGCCCGATTCCCGAAAATACGGCAGGTCTGTGAGGATCTCCTCCATAGCCCGCACTTCGTCCATATCGGTTCCGGCCAGCGTAAGCGCCCCGGCGAAGCATTCCCGCGCGCACAGCCCGCACCCGGCGCACATTTCGCGATACGCCGCGGGCCGCCCGGGTCTGTGCACGCCGTTGGGGCACACCTGCGCGCACCGCCCGCAGCCGATGCACAGCTCGCGATTGTACTCCAGAGAGGGCCGCGCGGACAGCGATTCCGGATTGTGGCACCACGCGCAACGCAGATTGCAGCCCTTAAAAAACACGGTCGTGCGGATGCCGGGCCCGTCGTGCGTGGAATACCTCTGAATGTTGAATAAACGGCCTTTCGCCACGGCGCTGCCTCCCGCCGATCGTTTTGATCGGCATGGATCCATCCGCCGCCCGGGCGATGAACCCATGCCTTCTTCCATTGTTCCGTCTTTACAGCGCAGCCTTCACGGCCCAGATGCCGCTCGCTTTCATCTGGAAAACGAGCTCGTCGCCCTCGACGTGCGCCTCGCCTGCCGCGCCACGTTCGCTCAGATCGACGAGGCAAACGGCTTTGACCGGTACGCCGAGCTTCAGGCGGGCTTCGCCGTCCTCGCCCGCGGTCTCGTAGCCGCGGATCAGCAGCCCGTCCGCCTGCGGCTGCACGGAAGTGATCGCCGCGTGGCCGCAGGTCAGCTCGGCCAGTCCGCAGCTTGCGGGCAGCGTGCCGCCGTGCACATTGCCGGGCTGGTAGAACAGGCCGTGATTCAGCTCGTCGGTGAGCCGCTGCAGATCCTGTGCGGTCTCCTGCGCCGCGCCCAGCCACAGCGCGATCGTATGAACGCCCCGCTCGGGATACGGATCGGGACTCACCGAGCTGTTGATGAGCGTCAGCGACAGCGCGTCCCGCTCGCCGCGATAGCCATATTTCGAATCGCTCACCAGCGCCAGCGCGCGGCTGTCCGCGCGCAGCGCAGCGCCGCCGCCGATGCCGGGCACGTCGTTGTTCAGCGGATCGCGCAGTTTGCTGCCCGCGGGAATAAGATAGCGGAAGCGCCCGGACAGCTGGGCAGCCGGCGCGCGCCAGACGAGCACGGGAACGGTATCGCCGCCCTGCTCCTGCCAGTCCACCTTCAGATCCACGCGCAGCGCGCGGCTGCCCGCGTCGAGCGAATACACGGCCTCGATCGTCGAGGGCACGCGGCATTCGCCCTGCACGCTGAACGTGGCCTTCACGCTCTGCCGCAGCGCGCCGCGCTCGGCTTTCCCGATCTCCACGCATTTGTCCACGGGAACGCTCCGGATCGTGCGGCCGATGTTCCAGGCGCTGGAGGTGCGGCGTTCGGTCTCGAGGTATTGAAGGCCCGCCGTCTCACCGGCGCGCAGCAGCTCCTCGCCGTCCTTCAGATCGACGAACGACTTCACGCGGCCGCTCCGCGCGTCGATCACGGCGCGCACGACGCAGTTATCCAGCGCGATGTCGTCGTAGAAGCGCGACACCTGTTCGCGCTCATCCTGCAGATAGACGGGATACGTCTCCGGCTCCTTCTGGCGCAGCACGATGGTGGTATAGCCCACAGCGGGCACGCTGACCTGCGCCAGCACGCGGAAATAGCGGTGATCCCAGTACTTTTGCAGCGCCTTGTCAAGCAGCTGGCAGGGGAGCTCGCGGCCGTCCGCGTCCTGGACGGTCACGCGGGCAAGATCGCCCGTGTAATCCCACACGGTCAGCTCCACGACGCCCGTGCGCGCTTCGCACAGCGTGTTGAATACATGGAACACGCGCACGAGGCCGCTGCCCCGCTCCGCGGCGGGCACGCCCGCGAAGTGCTCGATGCCGTAACCCACGCCCGCGCCTTCGGACTGCGTGTCAAACCGCGCGGCCTGCGCCGTCTCCCAGGGCCGCGCGCTCTTCAGCGCCGCCAGGGAAGCCGTGTCCACCGAGCGGGCGATTGCCGCCATGGCCTTTTCCAGCTGCGTGTTGGTCACCGCCGCCGCGCCCTGATAGAGCCCCATGGCGTATTCGCGGGAATCCTGCACGCAGGAGCCGGTGAGTATGTCGTGGAAATGGGTAAACAGCACGTCGCGCCAAGTTTCCTCCATTTGTCCTTTCGGCAGGCGGTAATCCGTCTTCCGTTCGGCCAGCGCGGCGAGCGCCTCAGCGTCGTAGAACGCGGCCTCGGCGCGCCGGTTGCCGCGCTTGATGCGGCTCTGCGTGGTGTAACAGCCGGGCGCGAAGAAGTTTATCTCCTCGTCCACCACCGGCAGGCTGTCCCGGACGGCTTCGGCCTCGCGGAAATACTCGCGCAGGCCGCCGAACCTGATCGTGGGATAGATGGGCCAGGTCATCATGTCGAGCGCCCGTTCCACGTCGCGCCGGGTCGGGCCGCCTCCGTGGTCGCCCACGCCGTACACCACCATGCCAACCTTGAGGCCGCTGGAGCGCTTCACGACCTCCATCAGGCCGGAGGCGATCTGCGGCGTGATGGCCGAGTTATACCAGTTTGCCTCGCGCAGCGCCATGATCTCGCGGCCGGAAGGCGCGCGGTAGCGGTACAGCAGGTCGCTGCGGGCGTTGCCGCGGCAGTGATACATGTATTTCACGCCGCCGAAGGCGTCGATCTCCGGGATGGTCTCCGCGTGGCCGAAGGTGTCGGGCACGAAGTCGAGGTCGAAATCCTTCACGCCCCACACGTCGCGCAGGTAATGCCTGGTATACTCGATGTGCCGCAGCAGCGACTCGCCGGAGGGCATGTTCTTGTCGCTCTCGACCCAGCTGGTGGCGGCCACCTCCCAGCGGCCCTCGGCGATATACTTTTTCATGCGCGCCATCAGTTCGGGATCGTATTTTTCCACGATGCGGTACACCGAGCCCTGCGACTGGGTGAAGGTGAAGTCCGGATATTCGTCCATGATGCCGCACATGGTGCGGAAGGTGGCCAGCGTAGCCGCCACGGTCTCCTGATAACTCCACATCCAGTTCATGTCAATGTGGGCGTGGCCGGTGAGGAACAGCTTGTAGGACCGGGCAAGCGGCGCCATAGGCGCGAGGATATCCTCCGCCTTCCGGCAGACGGCGTCGGCGAGCACGCCGTCGGACGCCAAAGCGGACAGCAGATAATCGAGCGCTTCGTCCAGTTCCTTCTCATACGCCCCGCCGTTGGCTTCGCTCACGTGCAGCGCGTATTCCAGCTCGGCCAGAACGCGCCGGTTCATGCGGCTGGGCGGCGCGATGTGCCACACTTCCTCCTCCGGCATGCCGAAGGTGTACTCAAAATGCGTCTTTTCCCGGTTGCCGCCCACGCTTTTCTTAAGCCGGATCAGTTTTTCCGCGAGTTCGCTCATCGTCGTTTCCTCCATTCTGCGGCCGCCGCCGCGTCGTTATTATATAAACCACTGGCATTTTGTTCAATCGTTATTCTGACCTTTCGCGCGGCCGGCCCGATCCCGCGGCCGGAGCAGGCTCCTGTCCGCGCGAAAGGCCAGAAAACCGCGATCCGGGAAGGCGTACTCTCCCCGATAGTTCGAGGCGTTATAGGCCGGGAACTTGCAGGGATGATACGTCTGCGGCTTCGGATTATCCGCCTGCGTGTAGATATACATGCTGTGATAATCCCACACGATCAGCTCGTCCCGCTCGTCCCCGCACAGATCCAGGCACTCGCAGCACAGCACGGGATGACCGTCGTCGGGGAAAGAGACCGCGCGCAGCCCCGCGCCGTTCAGCAGCCCTCCCCCGTCGGGATCGGCGTTGGTGAGGATCAGCTCAGCGCCATCGCCGTCCCAGTTGACGGGGGCGATGATGTTGCCGTTCATTTCGTTCTGCATCTCCCATATGGGCTCGCCGTCGCAGTCGTAGAGGAAGATGCCGCCCTGATGCCCCCAGAAATTGGTCACGGCGATCTCCAGGCCCTTCCGATCCGGGCAATAATTGGCGACGGAAACGCGCTGGGCATGCCCGATTCCATCCCGTTTGAGGATGTTCCCATAGAAATCGCCGATGAAGAAGCCCTGCGTGCCCGAGACGCAGGCGAAATACCCCGCCGGGTCGTCCGGCTTCCAGCGCCCGGCCACAATCTCGTCCGTGTGATCCTTTTCGATGGGATAATGCCACAGCTCCGTCCCGTCGCTGTCCAGCAGGCGATACCCCGCGAGCAGCTCGTCTTTGCCGTCGCCGTCCACGTCGACCGGCAGCGGACAGTGCCCCGTGTTGGTAGGGCTCTTGTCGTGCCAGAGCGTGTTGAGCTCGTCGTCCAGCGCCCACAGGCGGCAGTAGCGATCCTTGATGAGGATATCCCGCGGCTGCGGCAGGCCGCGCAGGTTGCAGATGCGGATGCCATCCGGGTTCAGCCGGGCGAAGGCATAAACGCCATAGGGCGCGCCGATGAGCCCCTCGTCCTCCTGATCGGCCACGGGCGTCTTCGCGGCGCGCTTCACCCGCCCGGTGCGCCCGTCCAGAATACGAATCTCGAAATCCCAGCCGCAGATCACTTCGTCAAAGCCGTCGCCGTCGATGTCGTATACCTGCAGCGCCATATCCGCCGAGACCCTGCCCAGCCGCTCTGCCTGATCGGAAGGTTCCCCCAGCTGCCAGAGCACTTTCCCGTCCAGATCGACGGCCGTGAGGCAGCTGATGAAGCCATAGGCGTCCCGGCTGACGCGGCGCTGCATCTGCGCCAGCACGACCTGCCAGTTTCCGTCGCCCAGAAGATGGCCGAAGCGCGCCTGACGGCTGGTTCCGAAATTCCCGAGGTCGATTTTCTTCCAGAGCTTCATCGCGGGATGCTTCGCCTGCTCCGCCGCCTCCCGCGCTTTGTGCGCCGCCGCGCGCGCGGCGATGGCGCGGGCTTCCTCCGCCGTGGTTCGCGCCTCAAAATCGGAGAACCGCGCCGGGCAGTCGGCGGTGATTCCGACTTTGCCGCCCCGCGCCGCCAGCGGCGTCCGGGCTTCGATCAGAAGGACGCCGTTCACATAGCAGCGCGCCAGATCGTCCTGGCAGTCCACGCTCAGGCGATAGGTGTCGTCCGGATCCTGAGGAAACGCTGCCTGGCCCAGCAGCAGGATATCCTCCTTGTGCCGGTAGCGCAGCGCAGCCGTTTCCCGATCCTCCAGGGCGAATACCAGCGTATCGATGGAATGGTTCAGGCAGAAGACCAGGCCCGCCATGCCGCCCAGCGACAACCGCCGCAGGCTCACGGATACGGTATAGTTCTTCCAGAAGGGCGTTCCGGTCTCCAGCGTGGGAAAGATGCGGTGGGGGTTGTTCTTCTCCACGCGCATGCATTCCATGGCATGGCGGCCGTCCTGTCCGGTGATCAGCCAGGTGGGACCCGTGCCGTTCCAGGTATAGTTGCACACCTGATCCAGCCATCGCCCGCGATAGCCTTTTTCGGTGACATACTGATACTCGCCCATGGCCGTGTGGTCGGGATCGTAGGGAAACTCCCCGATCGGGAAATCCATGAAATCTTCGCGGCACAGAATATGATCCTTCATGCTGATTCCTCTCCCTGAAAAGACGGACGCCGGCTCCATGCCCGCGCGGTTCCGGTCTCGCCGGCGCCGCGCCGTCTTTCAGATCGTTCACCGTGAATATTATATCAGAAAAACGAGGCGCTGACAAGCGTCGGATCAGCGGAGACGCGCGCCGGCCCGTTCGCCGGCATTATATAAAACCAAAACACAACAGTGCCCCGGGATCATTCCCAGGGCACATATTGCGTTATTCCATCGTTTTGTAACGGAAGCTTTGTATCTTACGCCGCCAGCATGCCGTTCACGACCTGGAACGTCGCCCCGTCGTACTCCACTTCGCCCGTGTAGTCCTCCGCGAGCTTGCCGTTCACCACATAGAACCACGCCCCGTCGTACAGCGCAAGGCCCGTGTAGTCCACAACCTGGCCCTCCGCTATGAACAGCCACTGCCCGTCGCTGTTCTGCCACAGCCCGCTGTACTCCGATACCTTCCGGCCCGCCGCGATCAGGAACCGCCCGCCGTTGTACTCGTAGATGCCGTTAGCTTCCGTGTCCAGTATGCCGTTCTGCACGAGGAACCATTCGCCGTCGTACAGCGCGAAGCCGGTATGCTCCTTCACGACGCGCCCGCAGGACAGGTAGTACCACTGCTCGTCGAACAGCGCGAGGCCGTTCGCGCCATCCTGCAGCAAACCGTTCGCGGCAAAGAACGTCTCGCCCATATAGTCGATCAGGCCGTTGTAGGACCCGTCGAACGCGCCGTCCGTGTACACGCGGAAGACGCCGTCGTCGTCGAGCACGAGGAAGGTGCCGGTTCTGGGCAGCATGGGAATGATCTCCTGCGCTACGAGGATTTCGCCGCACACGCCGCACTTCTTCCCGTCCGTCAGGCCGGTCTCGGTGAACGTCGCCGCCTTGCCCGGGATGACTACTTCCGTGTGGCCCCTGGCGGGAATCGTCTCCTGCTCCGCGATGATTTCGCCGCAGACAGAGCACTTCTTACCGTCCGTCAGGCCGGGTTCGGTGCAGGTCGCCGCCTTGCCGGGAATGATTTCTTCCGTGTGGCCCAGCGCGGGAATCGTCTCCTGCTTCACCAGCACCATGCCGCATTCAGAGCATTTCCTGCCTTCCGTCAGGCCCGTCTCCGTGCAGGTCGCGGCCTTTGCGGGAAGAATCTCCTCTGTGTGCGTGTGGTTCAGCATGGGTATGATCTCCTGCTCCACGAGGATTTCGCCGCACACGCTGCACTTCTTGCCCTCCGTCAGGCCGGTCTCCGTTTCGGTCGCGGTCTTGCCGGGAATGATTTCTTCCGTATGGCCCAGCGCAGGGATGG
>JAFZRB010000160.1 GCA_017620115.1 Clostridia bacterium
CTTGGTCGAATTAATCTTTTCGTATACTAAATTCGACTGGATGGAAACGACGGTAAACGTCAAAAATACCGCCTCAAGCCGCGTGCTGGAAAAGAGCGGCTTTCGCCTGGAAGGAACGATCCGCCATGGAAAGATGGGAATCCGCTACTGCGATTATCACATCTGGGGATTGATCCGCGACGACCTGACCGAACAGGCTCCAATGCAGGGAAAGGAATAGTATGTATCAGGGCATCTACACCGTCGAATCGAATCGCGCGCTGAACGGCAGCTTTTATGAGATGCGCCTCACGGGCGACACCGCCTCTGTCACCGTGCCCGGCCAGTTTGTCAACATCAGGCTGGACGGCTTCTTCCTGCGCCGGCCCATCTCCCTGTGCGACTGGGACGAGCGCTCGCTCACCATCCTCTACAAGGTCGTCGGCGCGGGCACGGAGGCCATGTCGCGCATGGCGGAGGGACAGACGCTGGACGCGCTGTGCGGCCTGGGCAACGGCTTCCAGATTGGCGGCGCTGAAAAAAAACCGCTGCTGCTGGGCGGCGGCGCGGGCGTCGCGCCGCTATACGCGCTTGCGAAAGCGCTGATCGGGCAGGGCAAAACGCCCGCGGCCATCCTCGGCTTCAATACGTCGGAAGAGGTCGTATACCGACGCGAATTTGAGGCGCTGGGCCTGCCGGTTCTCGTCGCCACGGCGGACGGCAGCGAAGGCGCGAAGGGCTTCGTGACCGACGTTATGGCGGGCCTGACTTACGATTATTTCTACGCGTGCGGGCCTATGCCCATGTTCCGCGCCATCGAACGCATTGCAAAGACATCCGGCCAGTACAGCTTAGAGGAGCGCATGGGCTGCGGCTTCGGGGCCTGCATGGGATGCAGCGTCATGACGAAGGGCGGTCCAAAGCGCGTCTGCAGGGAAGGGCCTGTATTCACGAGGGAGGAGATCATATGGCAGACACGCGCGTGACGCTGAACGGCATCGTGCTCGACAATCCCGTGATCCCGGCAAGCGGCACGTTCGGCTATGGCTATGAGTTTGCCGAACTGTATGATATCGACTGTCTGGGTTCCTTCTCCTTTAAGGGAACGACGCGCGAGCCGCGCTTCGGCAACCCCACGCCGCGCATCGCCGAATGCACAGCCGGCATGATCAACTCGGTCGGGCTGCAAAACCCCGGCGTGGACAAGGTCATCTCGGAGGAATTGCCCCGGCTGCGGGCCTGCTTCCACAAGCCGGTTGTGGCCAATGTAAGCGGCTTTTCTGTCGAGGAATACGCCGAGACCTGCGCGCGCCTCGACACATGCCCCGAGATCGGCTGGCTTGAGGTCAACGTGAGCTGTCCGAACGTACACGACGGCGGGATGGCCTTCGGCACCTCGCCGGAAGCGGCGGCGGCTGTGACGCGCGCGGTGAAGGCCGTGACAAAAAAGCCCGTGTGGATCAAGCTCTCCCCCAACGTAACGGACATAGCGTCCATCGCCGCGGCCTGCGAGGAAGCCGGCGCCGACGGGATCAGCCTCATCAATACGCTGCTGGGCATGCGCATCGATCTGCGAACGCGCAGGCCCGTCATCGCCAATAAGATGGGCGGGTTTTCTGGCAGCGCCATAAAGCCGGTGGCGCTCAGGATGGTTTATCAGGTCTACGAAGCCGTTCAGGTGCCGGTGATCGGCATGGGCGGCGTGAGTTCCGCCGAGGACGTGATCGAAATGATGCTGGCCGGAGCGACGGCGGTTCAGGTCGGCGCGGCGAATCTCGTCAATCCCTTCGCCTGCCGCGACATCATCGACGATCTGCCCCGCGCGATGGAAAAATACGGCATTGACAAACTCAGCGACATAACAGGAGGCGCGCACAATGGGTAAGGACGTCATCATCGCCTGCGACTTTTCAGGCAAAAGGCAGGTTTTTGATTTTCTCGACAAACTGGGTGAGCAGCGGCCCTATCTCAAGATCGGCATGGAGCTGTTCTACGCCGAAGGCCCGCAGATCGTGCGGGAGCTGAAGGCCCGCGGGCATAAGGTGTTCCTCGATCTGAAGCTGTGCGACATCCCCAACACCGTGAAAAAGGCCATGAGCGTGCTGCGCGATCTGGACGCGGACATGGTCAACCTGCACGCCTTCGGCACGATCGACATGATGAAGGCCGCACTCGAGGGTCTCACCCGTCCGGACGGCACGCGCCCTCTGCTCATCGCCGTCACGCAGCTCACTTCCACCAGCGAAGAGCGCATGCAGCGCGAGCTGCTTATCGGGCGGCCGCTGCCCGAAGTGGTCATACAGTACGCCAAAAACGCGCAGGCTGCCGGACTGGACGGCGTGGTCTGTTCGCCGCTGGAGGCGGGTTCGGTACACGAAGCGTGCGGCGGCGGCTTCCTCGCCGTCACGCCCGGCGTGCGCTTCGCAGAGGGCGACGCGGGCGATCAGGTGCGCGTGACCACGCCTGAAAAGGCGCGGCAGCTCGGCTCCGACTACATCGTGGTGGGCCGCCCCATCACCGCTTCGTCCGATCCTGCCGCGGCCTATGCGCGCTGCATGAAAGATTTTGTGGAATAATAAACAAGGAGGCAGATACTCAATGAACCTGCAGCTTGCCGAAACGATAGCGCGGGGCCTGCTCTCTGTCGGCGCGGTGTTCCTGCGCCCCGAGCAGCCCTTCACCTGGGCCAGCGGCATCAAGAGCCCCATTTACTGCGACAACCGTCTCACGCTCACCGCTCCGGCGGTGCGCGCCGAGGTTGAAAACGGCATCGTTGAAACCATCCGCCGCGAATACCCGGACGCGGAAGCGCTGATGGGCACCGCCACCGCCGGCATCGCCCATGCCGCTATCGCGGCCCATATCATGGGCCTGCCCATGGGCTATGTGCGCTCCGGCGCGAAGGATCACGGACGCGGCAACCAGATCGAGGGGAAACTCGAAAAGGGGCAGAAAGTGGTCGTGGTGGAGGATCTCATCTCCACGGGCGGCAGCGTGATCGAGGTGGTCGAAGCGCTGCGCGAGGCGGGCGCCGAGGTGCTTGGCATCGTGAGCATATTCACCTACGGCATGAAGAAGGGCCTCGAACGCCTGGCGGCTGCTCAGGTGAAAAACGTCAGTCTGACGAACTTCGACATCGTCGCCGCCGTGGCCGCGAAGGCCGGCGCCATCAAAGCGGAAGACGTGGAGCGGCTCATGCGTTTCCGCGATAACCCGTCGGACGAAAGCTGGATCGGAGGTGCGCAGGCATGAGAAGCCTCATCAACATACTCGATCTTTCTACGGAAGAGATTCAGTCGCTCATCGATCGCGCGAACGACATCATCGCCCATCCGGAAGCGTATCGTGAAAAGTGCCGCTACAAAAAGCTGGCGACGCTCTTCTTCGAACCTTCGACGCGCACGCGGCTGAGCTTCGAGGCGGCCATGTACGAGCTGGGCGGACAGGTGCTCGGCTTCTCGGAGGCGGCGTCCTCCTCCGCCGCGAAGGGCGAGAGCGTGGCTGATACGGTGCGCACCGTGAGCTGTTACGCGGACATCATCGCCATGCGCCATTCCAAGGAAGGCGCGCCGCTGGTGGCCTCCATGGCGGCCACCGTGCCCGTGATCAACGCGGGCGACGGCGGCCACAACCATCCCACGCAGACCCTGACCGACCTTTTGACCATCACCCGCGAGAAGGGCCGCCTCGACAACCTGACCGTGGGCTTTTGCGGCGACCTGAAATTCGGCCGCACGGTTCACTCGCTCATCGCGGCGCTGTCGCGCTATGAGAACGTGAAATTCGTGCTCGTTTCGCCGGAAGAGCTGAAGCTGCCCAGTTACATCAAAAAGGAGATCCTGCAGGCGAAGCATCTGGAATACGTCCAGACCACTGACCTCGAAAAGGTCATGCCCGAATTGGACATCCTGTACATGACTCGCGTGCAGCGCGAGCGCTTTTTCAACGAAGAGGACTATCTCCGCCTGAAGGACAGCTACATACTCACGCCGGACAAGCTCGCAAACGCCAAAAAGGATATGGCGATACTGCATCCCCTGCCCCGCGTGAATGAAATCTCCACTTCTGTGGACAGCGATCCGCGCGCGGTGTATTTCAAGCAGGTGCTCTACGGCAAGTTTATCCGCATGGCGCTCATCCTCATGCTGCTGGAGGTGGAATAAATGAATATAGATTCGATTCAGAACGGCATCGTCATCGACCACATCAAGGCCGGCAAGAGCATGGACATCTATCACTTTCTGCAGCTTGATCAGCTGAGCTGTTCGGTCGCCATCATAAAAAACGTGAACAGCCGCAAGATGGGCAAGAAGGATATCATCAAGATCGATACCAACCTCGACGTGGATCTGGACGTGCTCGGCTACATCGACCCGGATATCACCGTGAACATCATCCGGGGGGGCGCGCTCGTCGAAAAGAAGCATCTGACGCTGCCCGCCCAGGTCAAAGGGCTTTTGAAATGCAAGAATCCGCGCTGCATCACCTCTGTCGAACAGGAGCTGCCGCAGGTGTTCAAACTCACCGATCCCGTGAAGCGCGTGTATCGCTGCATCTACTGCGAAGCCAAGGCCGAATAAGCGATAAATATAGGTTAATGCCCTCTGCGCGCTTGACAAAACCGATTAAGCATGATATCATACTCACTGTTGCACATATGGTGGGTGTGGCTCAGTTGGTTAGAGCGCTAGGTTGTGGCCCTGGAGACCGTGGGTTCGAGTCCCACCACTCACCCCTCGCAAAAAGCGCCGGTTGCGGAAAGCAGCCGGCGCTTTCGTATTGTCTGGAAGCGAAACATGTTCATGTATGCGCCCCGGTTGCCCGGAGCGCCCGTCGGACAGGTCAGTCGCCGCAGCGACGGCCGCACGCGCGGCACATCCAGAGGAACGCGGAGCCCGAGAGCAGCGCGGCCAGCGTGCCGGGCAGGCTGGCAACGCCCAGCGTTTCGATAAAACCGGCGAGAAGCAGGCCGACGATGCCGATGAGTGTCAGCACAACGCCAATGATACGGATCATGTTCACACTTCCCTTTTTCCCGTATTGCCGCCACCGGGGCGGCTCACCAGCATCATATGCGCCGGCCCGTAAAACGTGAAAACAGCGCTATTCGACCGGACGGACGATCACCCAGTAGCCGTTCCGCCCATCCCCGCGCCATTCGTAGCCTTCGAGGCCGGCGGGCGGCGTGGGCGTATAGCGCGCGGGAATGCCGTACAGCACGCGATCCGGCCGCCCCTGCCCCGCGCTGATGCCGACAACGCAGTGATCGAACCCCGCCTCCGAGGCGACAGGCGCCTTTATCAGCGCGAAACCCTCCGCTTCAAACGGCCGACTGGCCGCGCGCGTGCGGAACAGCTGCCGCAGCGGCTCGACGCTGTCAGGCCAGGGCAGGCTGACGTCCAGCGCGAGCGCGTCGCCTGCCGTCCCGGATGATTCAGGCGTCGCGACGGCCTGAGCTCCTTCTTCGGGCTCTGCGGAGGCCGCCGGGCTGTCGAACTCATCCGGTTGAGGCGCGGGTTTTTCCCGGGCTGTCTCCAGAGAGGCGGCAGGATGATCGAATTCATCCGGCGCAGGTTTTTCCCGGCTTGCGTCCGACCCGGCGGCAGGGCGGTCGAATTCGTCCGGTTCCGGCGCGCCCGCTTCTTCGCTTGTTTCCGGCCCGGCTGGCTGATCGAATGTATCCTCATCGATGCTTTCTGGGGTTTGGAGCGCCGGCTCCGTTTTTTCCGCGGCAGGAATCGCTCTTTCCGCCGAAAGCGCGATTTGGGGAACAGGCGCGGACAGCGCGCCGGTGGTCGGCAGGCTCGCGGCCGAACCGCTCTCGGAAGCCAGCGCCTGGCAGACGGCCTGCCGCGCCTGCGGCCAGTCGGTTTCCACCGGGCTGTTCAGATAGCCCGCCAGCAGCAGCTCGCACGCGCCGTTTTCCACGCCGGCCACAACGACCAGGCTGTATTGCTCCAGGTCGCGCCCGCAGATGTTGCGCGGATCGAAGCGATACACCATGCCCGCCTGACCGCCGCGCGCCGCTCCGAGCTTATCCAGTTTGCAGGCGTACCAGAGCCCGTTCTGAACGTAGAGCATCAGCGCGTAAAGCGCCGCGTCCTGAGGCGCGCCGTTGATGGTGAATTGCAGCGTCCCGATGAGCGTGCGGCGCTCCAGCCGCACATAACCCGATACGCCCTCCCTGAGCCCGCGCAGCATGATCAGCGCGCGGCGGTAATCGTTCCTGAGCATGCGAAAACCTCCTCCCGTCTGCAAGAGCATATGGCGAAAGGAGGTCTTTCTATGCTTCAAAATTCAAAAACGCCGAATTTCGGACGGCTCCGGAAATCGTATTCGCCGAAATGGATGCGCGTGCACCAAAGGAGCGGCTGCGGCGCTTTCACGCGCCTGTTGGCCTCGCGGTCGCCGTATTTATCGTCGCCCAGTATGGGCAGGCCGACATGGCTCAGGTGCGCGCGGATCTGGTGCGTCCGCCCGGTGATCAGGTTCACCTCGAGCCGCGCAAGGCCGTCTTTGCGGGCGAGAACGCGGTAGCGCGTCTCGATGGACAGCGCGCCCGGCGAGAAGTGGTCGAGCACCCGCACGCGGGCGGCCTTCGCATCCTTCGCCAGCCACCCGAGAAGCCGCGCCTCGTCGGCCGGCGGATCGCCGAGGACGACGCATTCATACAGCTTCGTCAGCGCGTGCGCGCGGAAAACCTCCCGCATACGCGCCTCGGCGTCGTCGGTTTTCGCGGCGATCAGCACGCCGCCTGTGTAGGTATCCAGGCGATGGCAAAGCCGCGCGGCCGGACATAAGGCGCGCAGCCGGCTGAGCATGGTGTCCGCGCCTACGCCCTGCCCGTCTGAATCCACGGGAAGCCCCGCGGGCTTGTCGACGACGAGCAGCGACCCGTCCTCGTAAATGACGTCCGGCAGGCCGGTGAGATAGCGGTCGTCTACGTAGAGGGTCAGTTCGTCGCCCGCCCCGATCATCGCATCCGCGCCGGAGCGCGCGCCGTTCACGCGCACATCCTTCTTCTTCAGCGTCTCGCGCGCCACCCAGCCCGGCATAGCCGGAAAAGCCCGCGGAAGATATTGGCGGAGCGCCATGCGCGGAACGCCCGCCGGAACCGTATGCAGGCGCATTCCCTCGCCCCTTTCTTTTTTTGCCCTATGCGTCACGCGCGCCGCACGACAGCCTCATGCGCGGCCGCCTGCAGTACGGCCAGCTCCTCCGCCGTGGGCGTGAGGTCGGGACGCTCGGGAAGCGAGGGCACAAACGGGTTGCCCACCATGCTCGCGCCGGTGAGCGTCTCCACCCACACGCAGCCCAGCAGGTAGCGGCCCTTCGTGAGGCTGGCGTGAAAGCCGTCGCGGTTGAGCGACTGGCCGCCATGCGCATAGTCGAACAACGGATTTCCCCGCGCGATCTGGAAAGCGTCGCCGCTGGGGATGACGCGCGCGCCGCCGATATCCCGCGCGGCCCGTTCGTAGGCCTCCCGCAGCAGGGCGTACATGCGCCGCTGGTCGCAGCCGTAATCCGGGAAAGCGGGATGCGTCGAGTCGGTCTCATAGGCCCAGGTTTCGTGAATCAGCTGCTCCGCCCGCGGGGCATAGCGCCGCACATACGCCGAGAGCTCGTTCAGGTAAGGCTGGTACGTCTCGTAACGGCCGCTGAAGTGGCTGGCCTGCTGCATGGTCACGAAATCCCAGTTCTCCTCTTCAAGCGCCTCGCGGATGGACGCGGGACGGTTTTCGCAGCCGGTTTTGGAATAATCGTAGGCCCGGGCGTCTTCCCGCGCGTTCTCCCAGTGCCGCTCCAGCGAGCAGCCGCCGATATACAGGTTCCCGATCACGACCTCCAGGCCGGAAGCCGCGGCGATCTGATGCACGAACGTGCGCGCGTCGTCGCTGAAGCTGTTGCCGATTGCCAGTACCTTCATGGCGCATTCTCATCTCCCGAATCGTTTTTCTCATGCTCATTATAACACGAAGCGCGCGGAGTGTAAACAGAAAAGGCCGCGCGCTGAAAAACGCGCGGCCGCAAGGGAATCGTAGGTGTTTACTTTTCGAGCGAACGGAGGTATTCGATGCAGATTTTCGCCTCGGTCATGCCGTCCGGATTGCAGGTTTCGCTCTCGACGACCATGGGCAGGCCCATTTCAACGGCCTTTTTGTAGACCTCTGCCACCGGCGCGGTGCCCATGCCCAGCGGCGTGCCGTTGCCCTGCGCGTCGCCGTCCTTGATGTGGATCACGTGCAGGCGATCCCGCAGGCGTTCCATCAGCTCCACGGGATGGCCCATGCCCACGTATGCCCAGTAGGTGTCGATCTCGATGTTCAGATTGGTGCGGTAAACCAGCTGATCGTGGATCATGGAGCCGTCCTCGTTGGGACGGAACTCGTGGGAATGGTTGTGATACCCAAAGCTGATACCCTCGGCGGCCAGTTTGGGCTGGAATTCGTTCGCCATCTCGACGAACGCGTCGAGTTTCTTCTGATCGCGCAGGTCGGCTCCCGGCACGATGATGTTTTTATTCCCGATGATCTTGTGGTAGGCGACGGTCTCGTCGAAGTGCTCGGCGACCTCCTGCCAGCCGGTGTGCGTGCCCGAGACGCGCAGGCCGTACTTATCGAGCATGGCCTTCACATCCTCCGCGCTGTGGCCGAAGAAGCCCGCGAACTCGACGAATTTATAGCCCAGTTCGCTCACCCTGCGAAGCGCGCCGTCCAGATCGTCCTTTGTGAAATCGCGCACGCTGTACATCTGAATGCCGTATTCCATTTGTTTTCCCTCCTTGACTGCCCGCTTGTTTTCACCATCATCTTATAACAGCGCGCCTGTTTTGTCAATGGTTTCCCGCAATGAATCTGAATGAAATGGCGCTTCAACAGTTTTGAAGCATTTCGCCGTTGCTTTACAAGCCGTGGTTTCGACAACAGTATGTCATTGGCACGGCGTACGTCGAAAAACGCACGTTCTGGGACAAATCGAAGTTGTCAATGGCCTTGATCAGGCCGATGCAGCCGATCTGGAACAGATCGTCCACGCTGTCGCCGCGCCCCTGAAAACGCTGGATCACGCTGAGCACCAACCGAAGGTTGCCCTGAATAAACGCCTGCCTGGTCTGCGCGTCGCCCTCCTTGATTTTTTCGAGCATGTCCCGCATCTCGCCGTTTCTCAGCATGGGCAGCGCGCTGGTATTGATTCCGCACAGCTCTACCTTGTTGAGCGCCATGAACGGCATCACCTCCCTGTTCCAGCAGTATTTCCCTGCCCGCATGGCGGTATACCGGCGTTATCAAGCCATTTTCTCCATATCCGCGTGGAGCTGACAGATGATGCGCTTTTCAAGCCTCGAGATGTAGGACTGCGATATTCCCATCATATCCGCAACCTCTTTCTGGGTGTACTCACGCCCGTCTTTCAGGCCGTAGCGCAAACTGATGATGCGCTTCTCCCGCTCGCCCAGGCGTGAAATGGCCAGGTGCAGCATTTGCTTTTCAACATCCGCGTC
>JAFZRB010000161.1 GCA_017620115.1 Clostridia bacterium
CAAGCGCTCCTGTCACGACGCCTGCACGCACATACCGCTCATCGTCCACGGCCCCGGCTTCAACCGCCGCGCGGTCGTCAAGGAGCTGGTGAGCCTCATGGATATGCCCGTCACCATCCTGACCTGCGCGGGCGCGCCGATCCCGGAAGGTTTCCACGGGCGCTCCATCGCGCCGCTGGCGGCGGGCGAAGCGGCGGGCTGGGAGAACGCAGTGTTCATGCAGATCAGCGAGAGCCAGGTGGGCCGCGCCGTGCGCACGCCGCAGTGGAAGTATTCCGTGCGCGCGCTGGATAAAGACGGCCGGAAGGATATGGACGCCGAGGTCTACACCGAGGATTTCCTGTATGATCTGGCGCGGGATCCGCATGAGCAGAACAACCTCGTCGCCGCGCCGGAATACGAAGCCGTGCGCGCGGAGATGAGGGCGCTGCTGCTGCGCAAGATGGAAGAGGCGGGGGAGGAGCGGCCCCGGATCATACCCGCGGAGGAGTGAGATATCGCCATGAAACAGGGGATTTTAAGGGAATACGTCGAGTACATCGACGAGCGGAAGATCGATATGTTCGGCATCTGCGTTCAGCAGCACGGGCGGCTGCTCGATTCCTTCCGCTGGACGGCGGACGAGCCTCATCCGCTCTATTCCATGAGCAAGAGCTATACCAGTGTCGGCGTCGGCATCGCCATCGACGAGGGCCGCTTCTCGCTGGATGACAGGGTCGTTTCCTTCTTCCCCGAACTGCTGCCCGAGACGGTCGGCAAGTACGCCGCTGAAATGACCGTGCGAGACCTGCTGACGATGGCCAGCGGCGTGAGCCGCCCCGTGCTCATGAACGGCGGCGCGGCGCCTGAGGAGCGGGACTGGGCGAAGGCTTTCCTGTCCGTCCAGCCGGACATGCGCCCGGGGAGCACGTTTGTGTATGACTCCGGCTGTACCTATATGCTCTCGCGCATCGTCGCCAAAACGACCGGCCAGGATCTTCTGGACTACATGAAGCCCCGCCTGTTCGATCCGCTGGGCATCGGGAACCCGGTATGGGATCGCTGCCCGCTGGGCTATTCGCTGGGCGGCTCCGGCCTGCGCCTGAGAACCGCCCAGAGCCTGCCCTTCGGACAGATGCTCCTGCAGGGCGGCGAATGGGAAGGGCGGCGCATCGTCTCCGCGGATTGGGTCAGAGAGGCGACCAGCTTCCAGATCGCCACCGACAACTGCGGCTTCTTTTACGACAAATCCCTGGGCTATGGCTATCAGTTCTGGATCGCCCGGGAGGGGGCGTACCGCGCCAGCGGCGCGCACGGTCAGGGATGCTTCGTGCTCCCGCACAAGGACGCCGTCATCACCTACAACGCGCACACGCCGGATCTGCAGTCCATCCTCGAAGGGCTGTGGGATATCGTCATACCCGCATTGTAGAACGTCGCCGAATGAAAAACGCGGACAGGGACGAATCCTGTCCGCGCTGTTTTTGCCGTCGCTGGGTTTATTTGGTCGCCTCGAGCAGCTGCGCCACCGGTGTGAGCGCCACTTCCGTGTACCTCTTCTGCGCGATGGTATAACTTACATATTTGTCGTTAAAGACCAGCTGCGGATGCGGGTCGAGGTGATAGGGCGAAGGGTTTTCCCTCGGCGCGAGCGCCGGGTTCTGCGACACAATGTAAATCTGCTTGCCCGTCGCGGCGTTGTAGAAGCCGACGCGGGAGGGCGTGCCCCGGTAGAACACGTCGTTTTCGTCGTACACATAGAAATCGTCGCGCAGCGACGAGAAGGCGTGCCAGGCCCGCACCGGCGCGTATACCTTGTGCGTCCCGGTTTCCAGATTGATGCCGGTGATGCCGTTGTTGCCTTCTTCTGAGGTATACTTGCAGTAATACAGGATCCTGCCGTCCCGGCTCCACCACTCATGGGTGGCGCGCTGTCCGTCCAGCGGCGGATACATCGTCTCGACGCCGTCCCGCGTCATGGTCCACAGGCGCATGAATATACCCTTCTCGTTATAGCGGATGCGATTCATGGTGTTGGTGGCGTTGTCCGTCCAGTGATCCTCGGCATACAGCACCAGATCGTCGCGGACGGGATTCATCTGCGCGTGATTGCGGCAGAAATCGTATTCCCGCCACACGCGGAAGCTCCCGTCCTTCAGCGAAAGCGTTCCCAATATGAAATGGTCGCCGCTGCGCGCGTCCAGGAAGAGCTCCGTCTTGTCGGGCGTGCAGGTTATGTGCGTGGCGAGGCTCGTGGGCTTTCCGTATTTTTTCAGTTCGTCCGGCACGGGGCAGAGCCTGACGGGAACGCCTCCCTTCGGGCTCTTTTTGTATATGCCCTGATGCGCGCCGTAGATGGCCTCGCCCGTGTCGGTGTCCACCAGCGGGCCGCCGATGAATTCCGTCTCGGGGAAGAGGCGCACCTCGTCGTCCTCGAAATCCACCACGCCCAGCGTCCTGTACATGGCCGGCGGGTTGGAGCAGTAGAACCACAGATAGCGGCCGCCGTCGTCCATCGCGCGGTTGACAAAATAGAAGCTCTGCTGCTGGAGCGCGACCTTTGTCTTCAGCACATAACTCTTCATGCCGCTGACGGGATCGACGAATACTTCAAAGTGTTTTGACGTTTCCGGCGTATACATGATGTGTTTCCTCCCATGGTCATGAACAGAGAACTGCCGCAGAATTATCCTTCTGCGGCAGCCCTTTCAAATGGTTGTCAGATCAGTTGCCCAGCGCTCTGTCAAGGCCCTGCTGATAGATGGCGATGTTCTTCTCGACGCCCATGGCCCTGATCTCGTCCACGAAGGCGTCCCAGTTCTCCATGGGCTCGATGCCCATGATGAACTTGTCGAGCATCTCGCCGCGATAGGTGTCAAGCTCGGCCTCGCGGGCGGTCATCTCTTCGTTCTCGGCGTCGGTGAAGCTGATGGCCTCGATCCAGTTGCGGCGGATGAAGTCGTTATCCTCGTACAGCTTGGTGCCGACGCGGGTGCTCTCCTGATAGTCGTACTGGTTGAAGTTGTAGATCAGCTCGTCGCAGCCGTCCTTCGGCTCGTCGCGGGTGCCGACCGGCTTGATCTCGCGGGTGGAGGACTTCTCGGCGTACTCGTCGATGGCCACGGGCATGCCGTTCACCATCTCATAGGAATAGCCCAGGATGCCCCAGTTCATGGCGTAGAAGCCTTCCTCGGAGAAGCAGTAATCGAAGTAGTCCAGGATGCGCTCGATGTACTTGCTGCTGGCGGCGATGGCGCAGCTCCTGTCGCGCACGCGCGGATAGTGGATGGTGGTGTTGCGCAGGCCGGTCTCGGGGCTCTGCATGGGACCGACGGCCATCACGCGGCAGTCCACGTTCTGAACGGTCATGAAGTCCTTGTCAGCCCAATTGCAGCGGGTCATGTTGTCGTGGGTGGCGAACACTTCGCCGGCCAGCACCTTCTCCTGCCAGATGGTGGCGTCGGTGGTGGGATACTCGGGGTCGATCAGGCCCTCGGCGTACCACTGGCGGGCCAGCTCGACGACTTCCTTGAAGCGGGGCTCAAGCACGCCGTACTTCACGGTCTTGCCATCCAGATCGACGTAATACTCCTCCTGCATGCAGTCGGAATAGCCGCCCAGCAGGCGATAGAGGATGCCGGCCCTCTTATAGCGGGTCATGTAGGGGATGTAGCCCTCTTTCTTGGCCTGGGTCAGCACGTCGTGCCACTGCTCGGCGGTCACGAGATCGTCGTAGCCCAGCCCCCAGGCTTCCATCAGGTCCTTGCGGACGATCAGGATGTCGCCGATCAGGCGGGTGGCCAGCATCGGGACGACGCGGTTCTTGCCGTCGTCGGAGGGCAGGTAGCTGGTCAGGTACTCATCGCCATAGATGGTCTTGTCCAGGTTGGCGTAGCGCTCGTTGCCGACGATGTAGTCGTCCAGCGGGGCCCACGCATCGGGATACTTTTTCAGGTTCTTGACGTTCATGCAGACGATGTCGGGCAGGTTGCCGGAGGCCATCATCAGGTTGTAGCGCTCCTGAGAGTTGTCCTGGGGAACCAGCTCGTACTCGATATGAACGCCGGTCTTCTCCGCCAGCATCTCATGCAGCGGGTCGTGATCGAAGTCCTCTTCGATGTGGTTGGGATGCATGGGATACCAGTACTTCACGGTAACCTCTTCCCGGGTGTCGTCGGCCGCGCCTGTGCCTGCGCCGCCTGTCACGGACAGCGCCAGCGCCAGCACCAGCGCCAGCACGATCCATCTGCGGGTTTTCTTCATGATAAGTTCCCTCCTTACAATATTCTTTAAGCGGCGCGCGCCGCCTAAATTCTCTTTGACGGGCTTCGCGTATCAGCCCTTGACCGAGCCGATCATGACGCCCTTCACGAAGTACTTCTGAACGAACGGATACACGCACAGGATGGGCAGCACGGCCACCACGATGACCGCGAACTTGATGGTGTCGGCCACCAGGTTTTCAGCCTCCGTGTCCACGGCGCCGGAACCCTCCACGATGTCGCGCACCTGATTCTGCAGCACGATGGTCCGCAGCCACAGCTGTACGGGGAAGCGCCCGCTGTCGCGCAGGTAGATGACCGCGTTGAACCAGGCGTTCCAGTGGCCCACCGCATAGAACATGCCGATGGTCATCAGCGAGGCGGTGGACAGGGGCAGTATGACCTTCCACAGGGTCTGTATGTCGTTGCAGCCGTCGATGGTGGCCGCCTCCTCCAGCTCCACTGGGATTCCCTGGAAGAAGGTGCGCATGATGATCATGTTGTAGGTGCTGATCGCGCCGGGAATGACCATGACCCAGAAGGTGTCCAGCAGGCCGTAGGCGTTGATGACCAGGTAGGTGGGGATCAGGCCGCCGCCGAAGAACATGGTGAAGGCGACGATGAACGTGAACACCCCGCGCCCGTAAAACTGCTTGCGGGACAGCGGGTACGCGCCGGCAATCGTCATAATCAGGTTGATGGCGGTGCCCACCACGGTGTACAGTATGGTGTTCTTATAGCCCGTCCAGATGTGCTGATAGCGCACGACCGCCTTGTAGGCCTCCAGGTTGAAGCCGATGGGATAGAAGGTGACCCGGCCGCGGGACACGGCGGAGTTGTTGCTCACGGAGGACGCCACCACGTTCAGGAACGGGTAGAGCATAACGACACACAGAGCGACCAGGAAAACAGCGTTGAACCATTCAAACGCGATGCGCGAACTGCTCTTTTTCATGACCGTCCCTCCTTTACCACAAGCTGGTTTCGGAGAACCGTTTGGAAAGCGCGTTGGTCGTCGACACCAGGATCAAACCGATGATGGAATTGAACAGGCCCACCGCCGCGCCGAAGGAGTACTCCGCGTTGATCAGGCCGCGGCGGTACACATAGGTCGAAATCACATCCGCGGTTTCGTAGATCGCTTCGTTATACATCAGCAGGATGGTCTCGCTGCCGACGGAAAGCAGCTCGCCCACGCGGAAGATCAGCATGATGATGATGGTGTTGGAAATGCCGGGCAGCGTGATATGCCAGGTCTGCCGGAGACGGCCGCCGCCGTCGATGAGGCAGGCTTCATAAAGCTCCGGGCTGACGTTGGTCAGCGCGGCCAGATAGATGATGGAGCCCCAGCCGATGCCGCGCCATATGCCCAGAGAGGTATAAAGGGTTCTGAAATATTTGGGGTCGCCCAGGAAGTAGGTTCGCGTTCCGCCGAATGCTTCCACCAGGTTGTTTATCAGGCCGTTGTTGACCGACAGGAACTGCACGAACATGGACACCAGAACCACCGTGGAGATGAAGTGCGGCAGATAGCTGATGGTCTGCACCGCGCGTTTGAACAGGCCGTCCTTCTGCTCGTTCAGGAGCAGCGCCAGAATGATCGGAGCCGGAAAGCCGAAAATCAGGCCGTAGAAGCTGATCAGGAACGTATTGCGGATCAGGCGAAAGAAAAAGCGGGATTCAAAGAACTGCGTGAAATATTTGAATCCAACCCATTTGCTGGCCCAGATGCCTTTGAACACGTTGTAATCCTTAAAGGCTATGACGAGGCCGAACATCGGCGCGTAGGCGAACATGATATAATAGACCAGAACCGGAAGAAAAAGAAGATACAGGAATTTGCATTTCCGGATGCGGTACCATGCGCTGTGCTGATCCAGATGACGAGTTGTGCCGTTCGCCATCGAACTCATTCCACATTCCTCCCAACGGCTTCAGAGGTTGCGCCGCGATGATATAATAACAACAACTTAGCTGTATTATAACCCTTTCGCCTTGATCTGTCAACCTGCAATTGGAACGGAATCGGAGCGGTACAGAGC
>JAFZRB010000162.1 GCA_017620115.1 Clostridia bacterium
GGCTGAGGTTGGTGATCGAATCCGGCGGCGACGCCATGTTCACCCTGCCGGACGGGATGGAGCTGGAAATCGAGGAGGAAAGCCCATGAACACGAGAGCCAGGCAGCGCGTGACGCTGAACAACCTTTCGGAGCCTCAGCAGCTGCGCGAGCTCAACCGCCAGCTGGAATGGGTATGGAGCCAGCTTATGGGCGGACTCACGAGTCGCTCGTTTTCCGAGGCTCTCAGGGAGGACATCGCGCGGCAGGCCGCCGACGACGCGGCGGAGCGTCTCCTGACGGGCTTTGCGGAAAAATACACGGGCAACGCGCGCGTCACGATCGGCGCGGGCGGCGACTTCGCCACGCTTGGCGCGTTCGCCGAGACGGTCGACAATCGGCTGCTGACCTCGGATGTCACCGCGGAAATCGTTTCCGATCTGAGCGGTTCCGTCCGGCTGAGCGGCATGACCGGCGCGGGCCGCCTCGAGATCGAGGGCGGCGGCCACACGCTCACTGGAAGCCTCAGCCTGAACGGCGCGCGCGTCGGGATCAGCGCGCTTTCGTTCGCCGCGCCTGTGACGGTCAGCGGCGGAGACGTGCGCTTCAGCGGCGTGGAAATCGACGGCGATGGGGAAGAGGCCGCTCTGGACGCGGGCGACGGCGCGCACTGCCGCCTGGAAAACTGCGGCCTGGCCAACGCCGTCAGCCTGATCCGTCTGCGCGGCGGCGCGTCGCTGGACGGTCACGGCCTTCGCGGCGGCGGTTCGCGCTGGCTCGACGCCGAACACGCGGCGATCCGCATGAGCGGCACGCGGCCGGCCGGCGGGGTTCAACTGGCTGCCTGCCTGTGCGCGCCGGCGGATCTGTCCGCGCTCACGGTTGACAGCGGCGTGTCGTAGAGGCGAAACGCATGAAAACAGGAAAGGAGAAAGCAGATGGAAAACAGCAGAACCGGCAGCTTTCAGGATTATGAAAGCTCCGGCTGGTATAACAGGGATGCTCTCAAAGCGCTGAACCGGCAGCTGGAGGACTACCCGACCGACTATAACGCGCTGAAGCGGCAGGCCGAGGCCGAATACGCCCCAACCTACGCGCTGGAGCGCGACGCTCTCGACGCGCGGCTGGCGGAACAGACGCTCGCGGCGCAGAACCAGCAGGCGGCGCTCGGCCGTACCTACGAGCGCCAGCGCCAGCAGACGAACGCGCGCTACGACCGGAGCGCCGCGGAACTGAACAACGCGCTGACCGCGCGCGGGCTGGGCCGCAGCTCGCTCGCGGCCACGCAGGGCGCGTATCTGGAGGGACAGCGCGGCATGGCGCTGAACGACATCGACCGCGCCGAAGCCGATGAGATCGCGGCGATCAACAGCCGCATCGCGCTGCTTGCCGACGAGACGGCGCGCAGCCGCCAGACCATGGCCTCCAATTATGCGCAGCAGCTGGAAAACCGCATCAACCAGCTGCGCAGCGGCAACCAGACCGCCTCCGTGAGCTTGCAGCTGCAGATCGCGGCGCTCCAGCAGCAGGGTTACGAGGCGTATCAGAACTGGCTGCTGATGGATCGCGCGCAGACGCTGGACGAGGACGAATTCCGCCAGCGCTACGGCCTGAACAGGACAGCCAGCGCCTCAGGCAGTCAGAACGCCGCGAAGCCGGGCGCAAAGAGCTCCGACGCGGACGAACAGGCGTCCGGCAGCGAATCGTCGAAGAAGGCGCTGAGCGGCCTGATTCAGAACGCGGCCAGCCGGCTCAAATCGACGATCGCCGCCCTGGCCGGACGCGCTTCCCTGAAAGGCGGATCGACGGGCGGCACGGAGCGCGTCAGCAATGTGAAGGTGAAGCAGCTATGAGCGCCCGCGGCGTCAAGAAACCCGCCGCGCTGTGCGGCGCGCCGCTGCTCAAAAGCCGCATCACGCGCTACTTCAGGGAGTGCGAGGCCAGGGCGCTGCCCGCGACGCCGGCCGGACTGGCGCTGGCGCTCGGCCTGCGAACCGGCGAGCTCACCGGCGGCGGCCTGCCTGATACGCACCGGCGGCTGATCGGGCAGGCGCTGCAGCGCATCGAGACGGAAACGCTGGAGCGCGCGCTCAGCGGCAAAGGCGGCACGAAGGGCGTGGACGCCGTGCTGCAGCAGACGGCGCGGGAAGACGCGGCCGATGCGCTGAGCGGGCTGTCCGACGAGGAACTGGAGCGCAGGCTGGCGAAGCTGGCCGAAGAGATCGAAGCCCTGGTGGGCGGCGGCCGAGGATAAAACGAAAAAGCGGCCCGGACGCCAAACCGGCGTCCGGACCGTTTTCAGGTGGGGTTAGTAGGGCTCGAACCTATGACCTTCACGATGTCAATTGAAGGTCTAGCAGGAACTAGTAGAATAATTTCAAAAGAGACAGAACACAACGTGCATTTGCATCGTCCCACCTTACAAAAGAGAATGGGGGAATGTTAATGGAACGTTGCTTTTTTGAAGGAGAGATACTTCGCCACTATGAACTATTTTGCATGAGCTTTACCCACAAGTGGCTCAGACGGCACAACTTCACCAA
>JAFZRB010000163.1 GCA_017620115.1 Clostridia bacterium
AATGATGACGGCGGCGTTGTCGTCGAAACGGATGTAGCTTCCGTCGGGACGGCGATACTGCTTGCGGGTGCGGACGATAACGGCTTTCACAACATCGCCCTTCTTCACGGCGCCGCCGGGGGTGGCCGTCTTCACGGACGCGACGATGATGTCGCCAATGCCGCCGGTGCGGCGGAAAGAGCCGCCCAGCACGCGGAAGCACATGATTTCCTTTGCGCCGGAATTATCGGCAACCTTCAGACGAGTTTGCGGTTGAATCATTGTGGATTTCCTCCTTGCTTACGGCCCAATTACTTCGCCTTCTCGACGATTTCAACCAGGCGCCAGCGCTTGTCCTTCGACAGCGGACGGGTTTCCATGATCCGTACCGTATCGCCGATGCCGGCCTCGTTGTTCTCATCATGAGCCTTGAACTTCTCGGTACGATTCATGATCTTACCATACAGCGGATGCTTGACGCGGGTGCGAATTTCAACGGTGATGGTCTTATCCATCTTATCGGAAACGACGACGCCAATACGGGTTTTGCGAAGTCCTCTTTCCATAGATCAGGCAGCCTCCTTTCGCTTCGATCACGCCCGCGTCTCATTCTGACGCTGGCGGATGATGGTCTTGACGCGGGCGATGTCACGCTTGCAAGCGCTGATCGCTGCAGTGTTCTGCAGCTGACCCGTGGCCAACTGGAAGCGCAGGTTGAACAGCTCGCTCTTTCTTCTCTCCAGATCGGTGTCGAGCTCCGCGATCGTCTTCTGCTTCAATTCGGCGAATTCCTTTGATTTCATTGCTCTTCACCACCCGACTTCTGGTCGTCTTCTCTCTTGATGAACTTGCTCTTGATGGGCAGCTTGTGGCTGGCCAGGCGCAGGGCCTCGCGCGCCGTCTCCTCCGGGATGCCCTTCATCTCGAAGAGCACGCGGCCGGGCTTGACCACGGCGCACCAGTACTCCGGCGCGCCCTTGCCGGAACCCATTCGGGTTTCAGCGGGCTTCGCGGTAACGGGCTTGTCCGGGAAAATTTTGATCCAGACCTGACCGCCGCGCTTCACGAAACGGGTCATGGCGACACGAGCCGCTTCGATCTGGTTGGAAGTGACCCAACCGGGATTCACGGCCACAATGCCGTAATCGCCGTAAGCCAGGAAATTGCCGCGCTGGGCCTTGCCCTTCATGCGGCCGCGCATGACCTTGCGGCGCTTGACTCTCTTCGGCATCAGCATAGCTTATTTCCCTCCTTCAGCGTTGGCGCTCCTGCGCGGCCGGCGGGCCGGCGCTTCGGGCGCTTCCGCTCTCTTCTGACCAGGCAGAACCTGGCCCTTGTAGATCCAAACCTTCACGCCGATGCGGCCATAGGTGGTCCTGGCCTCGGCGAAGCCGTATTCGATGTCCGCGCGCAGCGTCTGCAGCGGGATGGAGCCCTCGTGGTAGCCCTCGCTGCGGGCGATGTCGGCGCCGCCCAGACGGCCGGACACCTTGGTCTTGATGCCCTTCACGCCCGGCGTCTTCATCGCGCGGCCGATGGTCTGCTTCATCGCGCGGCGGAACGAAATGCGCTTTTCGAGCTGCTGGGCGATGTTCTCGGCAACCAGCTGAGCGTCGGCATCCGGGAACTTGACCTCCAGGATGTTCAGGCTCACGGCCTTGCCGGTGAACTCTTCGATTTCCTTTTTCAGCGCTTCAACGCCGGCGCCGCCGTGGCCGATCACGATGCCCGGCTTCGCGGTGTGGATGGTCACGCCAACCTTGCCCGCGCTGCGCTCGATATCGATATGGGAAATGCCGGAGAGATTCAGCTTTTCCTTCAGCATTTCGCGCAGTTTGTAGTCTTCAATGAGGTTATTGGAAAAATCCTTCTTCCCGGCATACCACTTGGTGCTCCAGTCAAGGATTACACCGACGCGCGCGCCATGGGGATTAACCTTCTGACCCATTAATTTTCCCCTCCTACTTAACCTGATCGAGCACGATGGTGATGTGGCTGGTGCGCTTCAGAATCTGATCAGCGCGGCCATGGGAACGCGGCCAGTACCGCTTGAGCGTGGGGCCCTGGTTCGCATAGGTTTCCGCCACATACAGCGAATCGCGGTTCAGCTCCAGATTGTTCTCGGCGTTCGCGATGGCGCTGTTGAGAACCTTCAGAGCGACGGGCGCCGCGCTCTTGGGCGTGTACATCAGTATGGCCTGCGCCTCGTCCACCTTCTTGCCGCGGATCAGATCGAGCACGATCTTCACCTTGCGGGAAGAGATGCGGACATAGCGGGCGATGGCGTACGGGCGCTTATCGGCGTTCGCCTTGCGGGCCGCAGCCTTGGTCTTGGATCGCGTTGCCATTCTCTTTCACTCCTTCCATCAACCGCGGCCGGACGCCTTTTCACCGGCGTGTCCACGGAAGGTGCGGGTGGGTGCGAACTCGCCGAGCTTGTGACCGACCATGTCCTCAGTGACATAGACCGGAACATGCTTGCGGCCGTCGTGAACGGCGATGGTGTGTCCAACGAAATCCGGGAAAATGGTGCTGGCGCGGGACCAGGTTTTCAGAACCTTCTTCTCGCCAGTGGCATTCATTTCCTTAACGCGCTTGAGCAGCGCGGGCTGAATGAACGGGCCCTTCTTAACAGATCTGCTCATGGTAAGCAGCAGCCTCCTTCCTTACGGCTTACTTGCCGGCCTTCTTGACGATCAACTTATCGGAATACTTGCGATGCTTGCGGGTCTTGACGCCCTGAGTGGGCTTGCCCCACGGAGACATCGGAGCGGGCATGCCGACCGGGGAGCGGCCTTCGCCGCCGCCGTGCGGGTGATCGACAGGGTTCATGACGACGCCGCGAACGTGCGGGCGAACGCCCATGTGGCGCTTGCGGCCGGCCTTGCCGACGCGAACGTTCTCGTGGTCGGTGTTGCCAACCTGGCCGATCGTGGCCCGGCAGGTAACCAGAACCTTGCGAACCTCGCCGGAGGGCAGGCGAACCTGAGCGTAGGCGCCTTCCTTGGCCATCAGCTGAGCGGCCGTGCCGGCGGAGCGGACCATCTGGCCGCCGTGGCCGGGCTTGAACTCGATGTTGTGGATCAGCGTGCCGACCGGGATGTTGGTGATGGGCAGCGCGTTGCCGGGCTTGATGTCGGCCTCGGCGCCGCTCTCAACGGTGTCGCCCACCTTCAGATCCAGGGGAGCGAGGATGTAGCGCTTCTCGCCGTCGGCGTAAACCAGCAGGGCGATGAAGCAGGTGCGGTTGGGATCGTATTCGATCGCGGTGACCTTCGCCGGGATGCCGTCCTTGTTGCGGCGGAAGTCGATGATGCGATACTTCCGGCGGGCGCCGCCGCCCTGGTGGCGGACGGTGATCTTGCCAGCGCTGTTGCGGCCGGCGCGGCTGCGCAGATCGGTCGTCAGGGACTTCTCGGGCGCCTTTTTGGTCAGGCCCTCATAGGACAGAACCGACATGAAGCGCCGGGCGGGCGAGGTCGGCTTATAAACGCGGATAGCCATTATGCACTACCTCCCTTTACTGCGCCATGCCTTCGAAGAACTCGATGGTCTTGGAGCCTTCGGTCAGCTTGACATAAGCCTTTTTGCGCTCGGGGCGGCGGCCCTGGGTACGGCCCTGCCGCTTCATCTTGCCCTGAACGCGCATGGTGTTCACGGATTCGACCTTCACATCGAAGATGGTCTCGACGGCCTGCTTGATCTCGGTCTTGTTGGCGCCGATCGCCACTTCAAAAGCATATTTCTTATCAGCCATGCCGTCGTAGCTCTTTTCGGTAAGAACCGGACGAATGATGATGTCATA
>JAFZRB010000164.1 GCA_017620115.1 Clostridia bacterium
GCTGGGGGGTGGGTTCGGGCGTGTCCGTCGGCTCGAGCGCAGGATCGGGCGTGGGTTCGGGGGTGGGCTTGGGCGTGGGCGCGTCGCCCTCCCCGTTCGCCGCGGCGTTCAGCTGCCGGAGCGCGGCCTCGTCTTCCTTCTCGTCCGAGGCCAGCGCGGTCAGCGTGGGCGCGCGGTCGGGCTCGGGGTTGCGCTCGATGTTGTAGTCGTTGTTGATGTAGTTCAGAGTGGTGCTGCCGGCGATGCCGCTGGTATCCAGCGCCAGCTTGTGCCGCGCGTTGAGCCGCGTCTGCAGCATGGACACGGCCATGCGGGTGGAATCGTCGTACAGGCCGTTGGGAGTGCCCCTGAGCCAGCCCAGCTCGATCAGCCGGGTCTGCAGCCAGACGATGGCGTCCTTCCCGGAATCCGGCCCGATCGTCTCGGAATAGACCACCTCGGGCTCGGGCGTGGCCGTGACCTCGGGCGCGGGCGTATATTCGATGACGGCCGGGCGCTGCGGCGCGCGCGTCCAGCGCAGCCAGGTCATGGTGATCTCGTCCGCGTTGCCGTCGGTGGGCAGCACCACGTCGGGGTTGACGCTGTTCAGGTATTTTTGGAAATCGCTCAGCGCCATGCGGGTGGCGTTGTCGTAAACGCCGGTGAGCTGGCTCGCGTCCAGCCAGCCCAGCTCGATCAGGCGGCTCTGCACCTCGAGCGTGGTCTCCTCCGAGGGGATGAACGGCGTGGGCGAGGGCGTCGGCTCTGGCGTGGGTTCGGGCGTGGCGGTCGGCTCGGGCGTGGCGGTGGGTTCGGGCGAAGGCGTGGGCTTGGGCGTCGCCGTGGGCAGCGTCTCCGGCAGCGGCAGCGCGCCTTCGCGGTTCGGGTTCCACGGCGCGTCGTCGCGGTTCAGCCAGCCCACCGTCACCTCGCCGGCGAAGCCGTCCACCTCCATGGTGGCGTCGTAGCGGTCGTGAATGAGCTGCTGGAAGTCGCGCACGGCCTTCCTGGTCTGGTCGCCGTAATAGCCGGTGGGTTCGTCGATGTCCAGCCAGCCCAGCTCGATCAGGCGGCTCTGCAGCGCGCTCACGAGGCGCTCCGGCGTGTTTTTGTTCACCAGCACCGGCTCCAGCGTCACGCGCGGCGTGGGTTCGGGCGTGGGCTCGGGCGTTTCGCCGTCGAGCGGCAGCGCGGTGGCGTTCGGGTCGAAGCCCTCGGGCAGGGCGGTGGGGATCTCGGTGGTCAGCGTGGCCGGGTCGGGCGTGGCGCGCAGCCAGTCGGGCTCGTAGTCCTCCGGGATGGGGGTGTTGGTGGCCACGTTGTTGTTGATGGTGTTGCCGCCGTCCTGGTACTGCCAGCCCTGCGTGGGCGCGACGATGTTGCCGAAGCTGTCCGTGGCGCTCAGCGTGGGCATGGGCGTCTGCGTGGGCGCGGCCCACACGTCCAGCGGCGAGCCGGAGCCGGCGGGCTGTTTGGTGGCGTCCTGGCCGCCGCGGGTCACGTAATAAACCCCGCCGCCCACGAGCAGCAGCACGATGAGCAGCGCCGCCAGCGTGGTGAACGCGTTCCTGCGGGGTTTCCCGCCGTCCTCGTCCTCGTCGAGCTCCGTCTTGCGGTCGTCGTCGGGCTCGCGCCTTTTCCTTCGGGGTTCGACGGCCTTGCTGGCGGGTTCGTCGGCTTCCTCGCCCTCGGGCTTCCTGCGGCGCAGCACCACGTAGAGCGTGCCGTTCTCCTCGAAGCAGGGCATGGCCTTTTCGGGGTCGTCGGCCGATTCGGCGCGCGCGCGGGTCTCGGCCAGCCGGGCTTCGAACTCCTCCTCCATGCCGGGCAGGGGGCGCAGCTCGTTGGAGCCGTCGTCGCGGCCGGCGACGCCCCGGGGCATGAATTCGCGGATGCGCATCTTGCGCTCGCGGCGCAGGTCGTAAACGGCGTACACGATGCCGGAAGCGTCCTGCCCGGCCGCGCGGCCCACCAGGAAGCGCCCGCCGATGATCTCGCCGGGGGCGAGGTGGTTCTTCAGAAGCGGCGCGTTCGCGTCCCGGCCGCAGTGCGGACACACGTCCTGCCCGCCGTTGTCCTCCATGCAGAACATACAGATCCTTCCGGTATCCATGCTCAATCCTCCTGTCGGCCCGCCAGCGCGGCGATGAGCGCGCGGCGGGTGTCGGCCTCCACGGCCTCGATGGAGCGGTCGCCGTCGATCACGGCGATGCGCTCCGGGTTATCCCGCGCCAGGCGCAGGTACGCGCCGTACACGGCGTCGGTAAATTCCTTCTTTTCGAGCTCGAGCCGGTCGGGCTGGCTGACCGCGAGGCGGCGGCGAAGAGCCTTATCCGGGTTCAGGTCGTAAAACAGCGTTTTATCGGGCATAAGCCCCTTCACGGCGGGCTCGTTGACGGCGCGCACCAGCTCGACGCCCAGATTGCGCCCGCCGCCCTGGTAGGCCATGCTGGAATCGAGGAACCGGTCGCACAGCACCACCGCGCCGCGCGCGAGCGCCGGCCGGATGACCTCGAAAACGTGCTGCGCGCGCGCCGCCGCGTACAGCAGCGCCTCGCACTCGGCGGTCATGCCCGCGGAGCCCACGTCCAGGATGATCTCGCGGATGCGCTCCGCGATGGGGCAGCCGCCCGGCTCGCGGGTGGAGACCACCTCGTAGCCGCAGGAGGCGAGCCACCCGGCGGCGCGCTTCATCTGCGTGGTCTTGCCGCAGCCGTCCGTGCCCTCGAAGCTGACGAACACGCCGGGGGCGGCGGGGGAGCCGTCCAGCAGGAACCGTTCCAGCGCGGCCACGTCCTCCGCGATGTACGAAGCGCCGGCTCCCTCCAGCTCTTCGCGGGAGCCGTAGCCGTACAGCGCGCCTATGCCGTCGATCCCGTTGGCCAGCGCGCCCTCCATGTCGCCCGCGCGGTCGCCCACCATGCAGGCCCGCGCGTATTGTTCGGGCAGCGCGCGGCGCACCAGCGCGGGCTTGTCCGCGTGGTGGTCGGTGGGGGAAATGGCCGCCAGGCGGTCGATGAACGGCGCGAGGCCGAAATACTCGAGGATGCGCCGCGAGGATTCCTCCGGCTTGCCCGTGGCCACGGCGATATACGCGCCGTTCGCCTTGAGCGAGCGCAGCAGCGGCGCGATGCCCATGTAGACCGAGTTCTCCCGCCAGCCCACGGTGGTGAAGCGCTCGCGGTACACGCCCACGGCGCGGATCGCGTCCTCCTCCGTCATGCCCGCGATGTCCATGAACGATTCCATCAGCGGCGGGCCGATGTAGCGGCGCAGCGCGGCGCTGTCGGGCACCGGGCGGTTCATTTTCTCCAATGCATATTGGACGGATTTTGTGATGCCGGGTTCCGATTCCGTCAGCGTTCCGTCCAGGTCAAAGATTACGGCGTCGTATTTCACGATTCTGTCCTCCGACGATGCGGGCGAGAGGGGGAAGGATTGGGAATTGCTAATTTTTCCCTTTCCTCCCCCCGCTTTCCCGCGGTCATTCTGCTTCATCCTATATTGTACTCATCCCGAGCGTCGTTTGCAAGCGCGCGCAGATAAATAATCCGCAAACTTCCGCGGGGCGTTTTATGCGGGAGCGCGGCGCGGCATGCGCGCGCTTGCGTTGAGAAATGTGTTTTTATACGTTAAATGAATCGAAGGCATTGTAAAATTGCAGATTTCCCGCGTTTCTCCCCGGAAATCCGCTTGAATTCGGATGTATTATGCGCTATAATATGCCATATTTTTGTAGCCAGACTTTATAGATATTCATTGGGGAGGTTTGGATATGGAACGCGTTTATAACTTCGCCGCAGGGCCCGCCGCGATGCCGCTGGAGGCGCTGGAAACCGCCGCGCGGGAGATGTGCTGCTACGGCTCCACGGGCATGTCCGTGATGGAAATGAGCCACCGCTCGAAAATGTATCTGCCCATCTATGAGGAAACCGTCGCGCTCGTGAAGGAGCTCATGCACGTGCCAGACGACTACGCCATCCTGCTCCTGCAGGGCGGCGCGACGCTGCAGTTCGCCGCGACCGCCATGAACCTCATGACCGGCTCCGGCCGCGCGGACTACATCGACAGCGGCAACTTCGCCCACGGCGCGCTGACTGAGGCGGCCAAGTACGGCAAGGTGAACGTTGTGGCGTCCTCGCGCGAGGAGAACTACCGGTTCATCCCCGCGTGGGACAAGGCTTCCTTCGATCCGCAGGCGGACTACTTCTACATCACCACCAACAACACCATTTTCGGCACGCGCTACACCGCCCTGCCCGACACCGGCAGCGTGCCGCTGGTGGCCGACATGTCGTCGAACATACTGTCCGAGCCATACGACGTGAGCAAATTCGGCGCGATCTTCGCGGGCGCGCAGAAGAACATCGGCCCGGCCGGGCTCACGCTGGTGATCGTGCGAAACGACCTTCTGGGCCGCTGCATGCCCATCACGCCCAAGATCATGGACTGGGGCAAGCAGACCGAGAACGCCTCCATGATCAACACCCCGCCCACCTACGCCATCTACATGGCGGGGCTGTGCCTCAAGTGGCTGAAGAAGCAGGGCGGCGTGGAGGGCATCGCGCCGGTGAACGAGGAGAAGGCGAAGCTGCTCTACGACTTCATCGACAACAGCCGCCTGTTCAAGGGCACGGCCGACCCGGCGTTCCGCTCGCGCATGAACGTGACCTTCGTGACCGGCTCGCCCGACACCGACGCCGAATTCGTGAAGCAGGCGGCGGCGAAGGGCCTGGTCAACCTGAAGGGCCACCGCCTGGTGGGCGGCATCCGCGCCAGCATCTACAACGCCATGCCCATCGAGGGCGTGAAGGCGCTGGTGGAATTCATGAAGGAGTTTGAGAAAAATGTTTAACATCAAAACGCTGAACAGCATTTCCCCGGTGTATAAAAACGTGCTCGCGGAGAGCGAGTTCGCCGTCGGCGCGGACGTCGAAAATCCCGACGCCATCATCGTGCGCAGCGCCGACATGCACGAGATGACGCCCCCCGCCTCGCTGCTGGCCGTGGGCCGCGCGGGCGCGGGCTACAACAACATCCCCACCGAGGCGTTCGGAAAGAAGGGCATCGTTGTGTTCAACACGCCCGGCGCGAACGCCAACGCCGTGAAGGAGCTGGCCGTGGCCGCGCTGCTGATGGCCTCCCGCGACATCGTGGGCGGCATCGAATGGGCGAAAACCCTCAAGGGCAAGGGCGCGGAGGTGCCCAAGCTGGTCGAGAAGGGCAAGAGCCAGTTCGTCGGGCCCGAGCTGATGGGCAAGACCATCGGCGTGGTCGGCCTGGGCGGCGTGGGCGGCCTGGTGGCCAACGCCGCGGCGGACCTCAAGATGCGCGTGCTGGGCTACGATCCGTTCATCTCCGTCGAGAACGCCTGGAAGCTCTCGCGCAAGATCGTGCACATGACCAGCCAGGACGAGATGCTGCCCCAGTGCGACTACCTCTCCATCCACGTGCCGCTGATGGACACCACGCGCGGCTCGTTTGGCGCCGACGTGTTCGCGAAGATGAAGCCGGGCGCCGCGCTCATCAACCTGGCCCGCGGCGAGCTGGTGAACACGCCCGACCTGCTGGCCGCGCTCGCCTCCGGAAAGCTGCGCCGCTACGTGACCGACTTCCCGAACGACGACGTGATCGGCGTTCCCGGCGTGGTGGCCATCCCGCACCTGGGCGCGTCCACGCCCGAGAGCGAGGACAACTGCGTGGACATGGTGAGCCGCCAGCTGGAGGATTACCTGAAGTTCGGCTCCATCGTCAACGCCGTCAACTACCCCGCCTGCCCGCTGGGCGCGACGTTCAAACACCGCCTGACCGTGCTGCACGCCAACGTGCCCAACACCGTCGGCCCGATCACCTCGCAGGTGGCCGCGCAGGGCGTCAACATCGACAACATGGTGAACAAGTCCCGCGGGGAGTTCGCCTACACCGTGCTCGACCTGGACGAGCCCGCCTCGCAGCAGACCATCGACCGCATCGCCGCGCTGGATTTCATCTACCGCGTGCGGTACTTCCAGTAACAGCCGTCATATGGAGCGCCCCGGCCGGGCTCTTTTTCCTGGCCGGGGCGGTTTTTTGGCTGCGACAGGGAAAAGGGGAAGGAGCAATTAGCAATTGCTAATTTTATGTCGCGCCTTTATGCTGACGCCATCGCCTTTCCCGCGCGCCCTTTTCGCCCCCTACCCCTTCTTCCCCCAAACATCGTCATACTGCGCGTGATACAGGTCGTACGCGTACTCAGGGCGCTGGCCGAGTTCGGCGACGGCCCACATGAGCAGGCCGACGGCGGGCATGTCGTACTCGCCGGAACGGCCGTTGAAGGGGTTGACCGGGCCCGCGCCGGTGTGGTACACGCCGCCGGGAATCTGCGGCGTGGAGGGGAAGAACTGGCCGAACACGGCCGGGCACGGCTGGTTGAAGCCCACCGCCTCGACGGAGCTCATGTCGTACTCGTTGCCGCCGAGGACCGCGTCGAGCTGCGCCTGCGCGACGGGCAGGTATTCGCGCTTCCCGGAAAGGCGCGCGGCCCGGCGCAGAACCAGCGCGCTCTCCGCCAGCAGAAGCGGCGCGCCGGAGTAGCGCACATAGCATTTCTCCCGTTTGCCCGCGGCGTTTTCGATGCAGCCGCACTCGGGCGCGTCCCGGAACGAATCGCCGATGAACGCCGGCTTGCGCCCCGGCGCGGGATGGCCGGTGGGCTGCGTCAGGTTGGATTCGCTGGCCAGCACGGGCGTCAGCCGCCAGGGATTCTTCAGGCTGAAGCGGGCGCGCATGTCGGCGAAGCGGACGATCGTCTCCACCCAGCGGCCCTTGTCCGCGGCGAGGGGCAGCGCGTCGCACGCCTCGCACAGCGAGAGGATGCCCGCGCCGGCCCAGCCGTAGCTGCCGCCTGGGCCCAGCAGCCGCAGATCGTCCTCGGCCAGGCGGAGCGCCCCGGCGACCGGGTTATCGGGGCCTCCCGGCACCTGGCGGCCGCAGAGGCGGTTGGCGGTTTCGACGATTTCCTTCTCCCACGCCTCGCCGCCCTCCGCGCGCAGCAGCGCCACCGCCGCGCTGAGGCGTCCGCACAGGTCGGCGGTCGAATCCCTGAACGAGGCGTAATAGAAGTTGTCCGCGTCCATGCCGCGCGGCAGCACGTCCGGGTGGCGGTACGGGGCGTCGCTCCTCTCGGGCCGGTCGATCCAGCGCCACGCGCGCCGGGCGGCGGCCAGCAGGCGGGCGGAAAAGGCGGCGTCGTCCGCCAGCAGGCGCGCGCCCATCGCGAGGATGACGATCACGTTCCACTGCGCGCTGGCCGGCGCGCCTTCCGCGTAGAACAGGCGGCCGTCCCAGCCGAGCGGGGCGTTCAGCGTGTTGTACACGCAGCCGTTGGGCTGCACCATGCGCAGGTAGTGGTCGCAGGCCCAGCGGATCTCGTCCTTCACCGCGCCCTGATCCCAGAGGGGCTTGCGCATCGCCGCCCAGTGCAGCAGCCCGATCACGCCGATCGGCACGCCGCCCAGCGATTTGCGCAGGTCGGCCGACTGATGATAGCCGCCGGTCAGGTCGACGCGCTCGCCGGTCTCGCCCACGTATCCGTCCTCCTGGTGGCACAGCCCGGCCCAGCCCAGGGGCGAGCCGCAGCGCTGCATGGTGAAATACCCCAGCATCAGGCGCTCGGCCATATCGTAAACCCTGTCATAGACCACGAAATTGCGGCTGTACGCCTCGCCCACGACGATCTGGTAGTCTCCCTCGTCCGTCAGGTCGGAGAAATCGCCCTCCCACACCCCGCCGTCCAGCGGCCGGAGCGTCCCCTCATCGACCGGGGTCAGCCGGGTGTTCAGCAGGCGCTCGACGCGGAAGCTCTCCGCGGGCGGGTTTTTGATCAGGAACCGCTTGGGCGCGAGGCAGGGGAAGCCGACGTGATTGAGCAGAATGGAACTGACCATGGTGATTCGCCTCCTGTATCCGTAAGACGGCCCGCCGGCCGGCGGGCTCCTCTGTTCGCGGCGCGCTCTTCGCGAAAGCCCCCCGCGCGTTTATCATAATATAGCGCGAGCGCGTTTTGAAGGCAGTTTACGTAAAATTAAAATCCGACCGGAAAAGAGGCGGAGCCGTCCAACAGCAACGCCCATTCCCTTGAACTGAGAACATCGCCTTGAAAGGAGGGCCTTCTGAGTTTCCGTTGAACAGTCCCGCCGCGATGGAATAATCTTACTGAACAATTTGCGGGAAACGGCGCAAAGTTTTCAGTATAAGTGAATATTTTTCTTGACTTCGGGGAAAGTTTTCAGTAGAATTTCATTGCGGCCGGATCAGGCGCGGAAGGAGGCGGCGACATGATCGCCAGGAACCACTATATCGACCCCATCCGTCCCTTCTTTGAGAGCGATCTCATCAAGGTCATTACGGGAATCAGGCGGTGCGGAAAATCTGTCATACTCTCTCAGATTGCGGGCGAATTTCAGGCGCAGGGGAAGCCGGTGCTCAGCGTCAACTTTGAAAAGCTGGAGTATTCCTCCGAAATCACCGACGCGCAAAAGCTGGAGGCATACGTCCGGGAGAGAATCCCCCAAACGGAGAAACTGTATGTCTTTCTCGACGAAGTGCAGCTCGTGAAGGACTGGCATATCGCCTGCCGGTCGCTCCGCCTGGAGAACGTTTCCCTGTTCATCACGGGCAGCAATTCGAAACTGTTGTCCAGGGAATTCACGAAGGAGCTCAGCGGCCGCTACGTGGCTTTCTGCGTAAGACCGTTTGTTTTCAGGGAAATACAGGAGTACGTGGAGCAGCTGGGGAAGACGTACTCGGTCTCCGAATACCTGGTCTACGGCGGCTTCCCCAAGATATTCGAGCTGCCCGACAAAGACGCGGTCATGCTCTATCTGAACGACCTGAACCAGACCATCGTCGTCAACGACATCATGAGCCGCTACAGGATCCGGAAAGAGGAGCTCTTCCGGCGCCTGGTGAATTACGTGCTGGTATCCAACGCCAGGGTGTTCAGCGCGAATTCCGTTCAGCACTACCTGTCCTCGGAGAAGCTCCCCTGCTCCGTCAACACCGTCATGAAATACCTGTCCTTCCTGGAAGAGGCGTATGTCATCCGGAAGGTGCCGCAGTACTCCACGCGCGCCAGGAGGGAGCTGGCGTTTTTCGCGAAGATCTACGACGAGGACGTGGCTTTTAATTCCATCCGCCAGAAAAACGGGCGATTCGACCTGACCCACAACCTCGAAAACATCGTGTACAACGAACTTGTCTATATGGGCTATGAGGTCGCCGTATTCACAAAAGACAACCAGGAAATCGATTTCCTCGCCCGGAAGAACGGAAAGGAATACCTCGTTCAGGTCGCGTATTCCGTCGCGGAAGAAAAAGCGTACGACCGCGAGTTCGCGCTGTTCAACGCGCTGGACCAGTCCCGGAAGAAAATCCTCATTACGAACGACGATATCGACTTTTCGACCAGCACGGTGGAACACATTCCCCTCCGCAGGTTCCTGGAGATGGACGATCTGGACGGATGAGCCTGGGGTCTGCGGAGTTGTCCAATGGCAACGCGGGCAAAACCATATACGGGAAGGCTGTCATTGTCGGGCCATGTCATCAGCTGACGGCATCGCCTTGAAGGGGAGCCTTCTTTTTTGCGAATCATGTTAAAATTGTGATAACTGCGTTTCCCCATTTCGCGCCATGATGCTACCATGAAACCAGCAAAAAAACAAAAGGAGGCGCTGTAATGGCGAAACCGAAGCCTGGGTTCATGCTCTACCACGAAGACGTGGCGGCGCTGCATTTACTGGACGACGCCCAGCTGGGCGCGCTGATCCGCGCGATGGCGGCCTATTCGGAGACCGGCGAGGCGCGGACGCTCGAAAACGACGTGCTGGAGATGGCTTTCTCGATGATGCGGTATAAACTCGACCACGACCGCGAACGCTACGAGACGATCTGCGAAAAGCGCAGCGAAGCGGGACGGCTGGCCCATGCCGGCAAAAGACAGCAAACGCCGGCTAACGCGGCCAACATCAACGTCAACCCCAACGTCAACCTCAACAGCAACCCCAACATCAACGGCAACATCAACTCCAACATCAGCGGCAGCTCCATGGCTTCGCCCGACCCCCGGATTGTCGCTCTTGAGGCGCTGAAGGAACGAATCAGGAGGAACGAACAGTGACGAAAAAAGAGACGATCACGCTCATCCAGACGCTGGTTATCTATTACCCCGCTTCGCGGATCAAGGCCGACGAGCTGACCGTAAACCTCTATTACGAGGCGCTGAAGGACCTGCCCGGCGAGCTCGTGAGCGCGGCCGTGAAGCGCATGACGGCGACGCTGAAATTCCCGCCCACCATCGCGGACATCCGGGAGACCGTGGCGAAGGCCGTGGAGGACGCGCGGGGCGTTCCGAGCGCGGGCGAGGCCTGGGCCAGGGTGAAGCGCGCGATCAGCCGGTACGGCTGGAACAGGCCGGAAGAAGCGCGCGCCTTCCTGGGCGAGGACATCTGGCGCGCCATAAACATGGTGGGCGGCTGGATGGAAGTCTGCGTGGGCGAGAGCCCGGCGAGCGTGGTCTCCGCGCAGTTCGAACGCCGCTACAACGCCATGCGGGAACAGGAGCGCGAGCTGGTGCAGATCCCGTCCACGGTGCGCGAGGAGATGGCGCGGCTCGTGGGCCCGCTGACGGAGGGGATGAGGCTGGAGGAGGGAAAGGCGGGATAAGCGTCCGCCCCGCAAATGGCGAAGAAAGAAAAAAGAGGCGGCAAGCGCTTGACACGCCGCCGCCAATGCTGTACAATGGTGTTGCAAGGTGGAAACGCCCCGCTGTAGTTTATGGGACTACAAACAAAACGCCTCTGAGTAGTTGCAGCTACCCGGAGGCATTTTTCATCAACGCTTTAGGGCGTAAACCGCTATTGCGAGACTTGCGATAGAAATCAGAATCGCGAGAAGCTCGACGTTCGTCATGCTATCACCTCCCGCCTTTTGTATTCAGCGGGAGCGCTTCCGGGCCATTGTCCAGCGCAGTGATTATATCATGGCCGGCCGGTTGCGTCAATCCTCTTCGCCTTCTTCCATTGTGCCTCCGTAAGCCCCATACCGGCCCGCGGCAGCGCGGTCGTGGGATTCCCCCCTGCGCTTTTTCCCACATGA
>JAFZRB010000165.1 GCA_017620115.1 Clostridia bacterium
CAGTTCGATTTGCTGCACGCCGGCCTTTGTCACCTGCGAAAGGTCGAGTTCGACGTGCACGTTGTCGTTTGTGACGCGCGAATAGTTGGACTGGCTCGTTTCGACGCGCACGTGGATGTCGTCGAACTCAGTGGGATCGGTCAGCAGCGCCAGGTCGCGGCTCTGCAGCACGGTCAGCCCGCTGGTCGTCACGTCCACATTCGCCAGCATTTTGTTCTGGGTGATGGTGCTGTCGGCGGAGATGATGTAGCTCCACAGGAGAAGCGCCGCCGCCACGGACACGATCTTCCAGCCCAGGTTGTTGCTCGTTATGCGCCACAGCCGTGAAAGGGCGCTTTTTATATATACCGCGATGCGCTTCACGGGCGTTCACTCTCCTTTTCCGGCTTGGCGGGACGGCTGAACAGATGACGCGAATTCTCATCGCTGGCCAGAAGCGCCGTCAGAATACCGCTCAGCGCCTTGGCGTCGAGATAGCGCGTCAGACGGCCTTCCTGCGCCATGGAGATGGTGCCGGTTTCCTCGGAGACGATCAGCACGGTGGCGTCGGTCGTTTCGGAGATGCCGAGCGCCGCGCGATGGCGCGTGCCCAGCTCGCGGCTGATGGAGGAGTTTTCGGACAGCGGAAGGAAGCAGGCGGCGGCCGTTATGCGCCCGTTGCGGACGACGACAGCGCCGTCGTGCAGGGGCGTGTTGGGCTCGAAGATGTTCTCGATGAGGCCGCTGGAGATTTCAGCGTCCACCATCGTGCCGCTGGCGATGATATCATTCAGGCCGGTTTTGTTTTCGATGACGATCAGCGCGCCGACCTTGCGCCGTGAGAGGTTTGTAAGCGCATGGATCATTTCCTGAATATCGTGTTCCGAGGACATGGGCTTGCGCTCGCCGTTGAAAACGCCGCCGGATATATTCGAACGCCCGATCTGTTCCAGGCCGCGGCGCAGCTCAGGCTGGAACAGGACCACGAGGACGATGACGCCCGTGTTGATCAGCTGGCGCAGGATCCAGTTTGTGGCGCTCAGCTCGAGTATATCGCTTATCCATGTCAGCAGGAGGATGACGGCCAGGCCTTTCAGAACGGAATTGGCGCGCGTCTGGCGAACCAGCTTGATGATATAGTAAATCGCCATGGCGACGACCAGCACGTCGAGTATGTTTCTCCAGCTCAGGCTGCCGACGAGGCTGTTCATGAGAATCAGAAACTGCTGCCACAGATAGCTGATTTGAGCCATACTCCATCCCTCCATTTTTCCACCTTATATTATAATACAAAAAGGGCGTTTTGCAAAAGCTTTTTTTCAATTTATTTTTGGTATAATTCAGAGAACCTGTTCCGACGGCTCTTCACCTTTATGACGAAACAGAGGCGAAAAAGGATTCGCATATGACGAATATTTCACAAACAGCCGCACGTATTTGACAGGAGGAAGGAGCTGTGCTAATATAAAAAAGATAAAAAGGCAGATACAGTCTGGAGGGAACCCTCATGAGAAAGTGGCTCGCAAGCATAGCGATCCTGCTGATTCTGACGGCGTCTGGCATCCTCGCTCTGGCGGAGGAGAATCCAGCCGTGCCGCCCGTTGAACAGGCGTCGGAAGCGCCGGTTTATGAAAGGCTGACCATACTGGTCGACGGCGCGCCGGTGACCGATACGCTGCATATCGACATCAGCCGGGTGCAGACGATCCAGCTCACGCCAACAAAGCCCGTGACATGGAAGAAATCAACGAGCAGCCGCTGTTCGATCGATGAAAACGGGCTCGTGACCATTCACAAGACAGGCAGCTTCAACATCACGGCGACTTCCGCCGACGGCGAACGCGTCCGCGTCGATTTCGTAGTGGATCGCGGCGTGCTCTCCATCGGCATTGAAGGAAAATCGACGATGTCGTCCGATCAGAAGGCGTACTTCAAAGCCACCGTCGAGCCCTCGAACGCCTCGGAACGCCGCGTCGTCTGGGCCAGTTCGGATCCGTCTGTCGCCACGGTGTCCTCTTCCGGTCAGGTCAAGGCCATGAAGGTTTCCGAAATCAAAACGGCGGTCATTACGGCTACGGCCAGGGACGGCAGCGGCGTTGTGGGCGAATTCCCCGTCACGGTGTATCCGCTCGCCACGTCTGTCACGGTCTTTCTGAACGGCCAGCCGGTCAACGACCAGACGCTCGACATCGATCTGGCCACATTCAGCACGCTGCAGTTTACTGCTGTGGTTTCACCCGCTTCCGCCAGCCAGGAAGTGTCGTGGAGCACGTCGTCCCGGACGCTGGCGCAGATCAGCGGCGGCCTGCTGGAGGCGCGGCGCAAGGGCGCTGTAACCATCACGGTAACGGCCGAGGACGGCAGCCGCGCCCGTGCGCGATTCAAGGTAAACATCAGCGTTATCAGCAAGAGCATCGAAATCAGCGGCCCATACACGGTTGTTTCCGACAAATCGATCAGGCTCAAAGCTGAAGTCCTGCCGTCAAACGCCGTCGACAAAAAAGTCGTGTGGACGAGCTCAAATCCGGCCGTGGCCTCGGTAAACAGCTCCGGCGTCGTCAAAGCGGGCACGGTATCGTCCAGCCGGCGAGTGGTCATCAGGGCCATGGCGCGCGACGGCGGTTCCGTCGGGAACTATGTCGTGACGGTCGTACCGAAGGCCAGCGTGGTCAATATCCGGCGCAACGGCGCGGACGTCACGGGTACGCTGTTCATGGACAGCGGCGCCATCGGCTCGACGATGAAGCTCACGGCCGCGGTGTATCCGACTGACGCCTCGCAAAACGTGAAGTGGTATACGTCCAACAAGCGCGTCGTCACTGTCGGCGACGACGGCACGCTCACCTGCCGCGGCAAGGGTACCGCGATCATCACGGTCAAGACGCAGGACAGCAGCCATGTGTCCCGGAACGTGCATGTGGCGGTGGGCGATTTCAGCGAGATGCCCTATTACATCGAGGTGGACAAGGGCAATCAGGTCGTGCGCGTGTATGAACGCGGCGACGGCAGCTATACGCATCTGATTCGCCGCATGATCTGTTCCACGGGTCGTTGGAACACCAAGTTCAACGACGGCCTTTACAACATGAACGGTTCGCGCATGGAATGGTGCCTTGCCGACGACCACGTCCTGTGGATGCAGTACGCGACGCGCATCAACGGCGCGTTCATGTTCCACGGCGTTCCCACGCAGGGGCGCTACGCCGATCATGTGAAGGTGGAGTATTACAACAAACTGGGCACCAAGGCTTCGAGCGGATGCATACGCCTTCTGTGCGCCGACGCGAAGTGGATTTACGAAAACGTGCCGAACGGCGTATTCGTGCTCGTGGCTGAATGGGCGCGCGATCCCGCCGAATACGGCGCCGTGTACGCGCCGCCCCTGCCGGTGAGCGGTACGTACTGCTGGGATCCGACCGACGACAATCCCGCCAATCCCTATTACGATCCCACTTACACGTCCGCGATCGACTGACGCCGGACAGGTTTGGAAAACAGACCGGCGTCCGCTTTCGCCTGAAAAACAGACTTTGTTTTCTCAACGACCCCGCCCGGGGATTTTCGGCCATACGGAGGACGCGCTCATGAGGGAAATTCAGGCATCCGAAATCAGAGATGCGATCGTGAATCTCATTTACGAGGCCAGCTACGCCATCGGTTCCGATATCGAGGCGGCTGTCCGGCGGGGAATCGCGCTGGAAACAAATCCCGCCAGCCGCAATGTGCTCGAACAGATCGCCGAGAGCTATGCCATTGCCCGCGAAGAGCGGATCGCCATTTGCCAGGATACCGGCATGGCGGTGTTCTTCATCGAGGTGGGGCAGGAGGCGCACATCAACGGGCCCTTTGAGGACGCGGTGAACGAGGCCGTGCGCATCGCCTATCGCGACGGCTTCCTGCGCAAATCCGTGGTGGATGATCCCATGTTCGACCGCGTGAACACGAAGGACAACACGCCCGCGGTGATCCACACGCGCCTCGTGCCGGGCGACAAAATCCATATTCTCTTTACAGCCAAGGGCTTCGGCAGCGAAAACATGAGCCGCATCAGGATGTTTCCGCCGGCCGCGGGCGTCGAAGGCATGAAGCGCTTCGTTATCGAAACGGTGGCCGAGGCGGGGCCAAACCCATGCCCGCCCGTGATCGTGGGCGTGGGCGTAGGCGGCACCTTCGAGCAGGCCGCGATGCTCGCCAAGCGCATGACCGCGCGTCCGGTGGGCAGCCGCAATCCCGATCCGCGCTATGCCGCGCTGGAGGAGGAGCTGCTCGGGGCCATCAACCGCCTGGGCGTCGGGCCGGCCGGCATCGGCGGGGCGACCACCGCGCTGGCCGTGAACATCGACTATCGTCCCACCCATATCGCCGGTATGCCTGTGGCCGTGAACATGTGCTGCCATTGCGCGCGTCACGCCGAGACGACGCTGTGAAAGGAGAATCCGAAGCATGAGCGTTAAGACGATCCGGCTCCCTTTGACACAGCGGGAGGCGCGCACCCTTCGGGCAGGTGAGACAGTTCTTCTTTCGGGAACGATTTATACCGGCCGTGACGCCGCGCACAAACGCCTCATTCAGCTGCTCGATGAAGGCGGCGAACTGCCCATTGACGTCCGGGATCAGGTTATCTATTACGTCGGCCCTGCTCCGGCGAGCCCCGGCCACGCGGTGGGCTCCGCGGGCCCTACCACCAGCTATCGCATGGATCCTTACGCGCCGCGGCTCATCGAATTGGGGCTGAGCGGCATGATCGGCAAGGGCAAGCGGAATCAGGCCGTGATCGACGCCATGAAGCGGTACGGCGCGGTGTATTTCGGCGCGGTGGGCGGCGCGGCGGCGCTGATCTCGCGAAGCATCAAAAGCAGCGAAATCGTGTGCTATGAGGATTTGGGCAGCGAAGCGATTCATCGCTTTGAAATCGAGAACTTCCCGGTGATCGTTCTGATCGACAGCGAAGGCGGCAGCCTGTACGAAAGCGGCCCCGCCGCTTTCCGCGCCGAATTGGCCGCCAAAGAAAACGCACGGAAATGAACGCACGCGCCGTGAGCGCGAAGGAGGATATCGCATGAAAATATCAACGTCTCTGGAGCTTGCCGTTAAGATAGACAGGGTGAGCTATCGCGAATCAGCCCGCATGATGAAACGGGCGGGCTTCGACGGCGTGGATTTCTCCCTGTGCCGCAATCAGACGGAGCGGGAGAAGCAGCTCGCGCCCGCGTGGATGGAGGACGTTCTCATCCGCGCGGAGGCGATCCGGGCGGAAGGGCTGGAGATCGCCCAGTGCCACCTGCCGTATTTCGGCAACAACATCGACCGCCCCGGCGACGGCGGCTACGCGGACTACGAGGCCTTCGTGCTGCCTGGGCTGATGCGCTCCATCGAGGCCTGCGGGCAGATCGGCTGCCGTCTGGCGGTGATCCATCCCTATTTCGACGCCATGAGCGCCCCCGCTACACGCGCGGGCAACCTGCGCCTGATCGAAAAGCTGCTGCCGGCGCTTGAAAAACATCATGTGAAGCTGGCGCTCGAGAACATCTACGGAACGGCCTACTCCGACACCGGCGTCTCCCGGGCGGAGGGCATCCTTTCCGTCATCGAGGCGGCTGGCAGCGAGCTCGTGGGCGCGTGCATCGACACGGGCCACGCGAACATCATAGGCGTCGACATCGCGCAGATGGCCCGCCTGTTCGGGAAGAAGCTGTTCGCGCTGCACGTCAACGGCAACGCGGGCAAGGACGAGCACGTGATCCCCTACACCATGAACGGCTGGTGCGAAAAGATGGATTTTTACGCCTTCTCCGCGGCGCTGAAGGAGATCGGCTTTTCGGGCTATTACAATCTGGAAATCGCCTGCGGCGACCTGCCGGAGGGTATTGCGCAGCCCTTCCTGAACTATGCCGCCGCCGTTGCCCGCGCGCTGGCCGATCTGGCGGAATAACCCATACTCAAACGGAAGACAGCCGCTGTCGCGCGGCGGACATACGGAGGCGTTCATGGCAAAGGATCAAAAGATCATTCGGGATCTGACGACGGGGAGCGTTCCCAAGACGCTTTTGAAGTTCGCGCTGCCGCTGTTCATGTCAGGCCTTCTGCAGATGGTTTACAACATGGTCGACATGATGATCGTCGGGCGCTTCGTCGGTACGGAAGGCCTCTCGGCCGTGGCCATCGGCGGCGAGGTGCTGCAGCTGATCACGTTCGTGGCGATGGGTTTTTCAAACGCCGGACAGATCCTGATTTCCCGCTATGTCGGCGAGAACCGGAAGGACAAAGTGGGCGAGATGGTCGGCACGCTGTTCACGCTGCTGATGAGCCTGGCCGTGATCATCATGGTGATCTTTCTGTTTTCCTACCGCGGCATCATCAACTGGCTGAACACGCCTGAGGATATCTGGGAATACACGCGTCAGTACAGCGTGACCTGCGTGTATGGCATCGTCTTCATCTACGGCTACAATCTGGTGTCCGCCATCCTGCGCGGCATGGGCGATTCAAAGCATCCGTTCATGTTCATTGCCATCGCTTCCATCGTCAACCTGGTGCTGGATATCCTGTTCGTCGGCCCGCTGAAGATGGGGCCGAGGGGCGCCGCGCTCGCCACGGTGATCGGCCAGGCCGTGAGTTTCCTGTTCGCGCTGAGGCTTTTGTATCGCAACAGGGAGCAGATCTATTTCGACTTCAAGCCTTCGCATTTCCGCATTCACGCGTCGGTCGCCAAACCGCTGCTCTCGCTGGGCATTCCAATGGTGATCCAATCCGCCGCGGTGACGTTCTCCATGCTCTTCGTGAACTCGTATGTGAACACCTACGGAACGGTCGCCGTTGCG
>JAFZRB010000025.1 GCA_017620115.1 Clostridia bacterium
CGATGGCCGTAATCAGCGCGTTGTAGATGGCGGGCTCTCGGACCTCCTGCTTGAGCAGATTGACCGGCTCCTCAAACAGGGCGGAAGCGGGATTCAGGAAAGTGTTCTTGATGTTCTCCTCCACAGACAGGCGACCATCCATCTGCAGCAGGTATTGCGGCGTCCCGCCCGCCATGCCGTAGACCAGCGCCTTGTCCTCATCGGAGAAACCATCCAAACATTGGTAGGCTTCCCTGAAATCGAAGGGCAGGAGCTTTATTTGCGCGGTGCGCCGGCCGTAGAGCGGGGCCTTATAGGCCAGCACGTGATCCTCCATGTACGACATGGATGAGCCGCACAGGATCAGCATGAGGCGGGACGTATCCTTATAGCGATCGATGAGCAGCTGCAATGTGGAGGCCAGGCTTCTGGAGGCGCGGGCCACATAGGGGTATTCGTCGATGGCCAGAACGATCCGCTCATTTTGGGAAAGCTGAAAGACATGCTCCAGCGCATCCTGAAATGAGGCGAACGACAGCGCCGCCGTCACGCCGGAAACCTCCATGATGCTCTTGCTGAGGTTTTCCAGGTTCTGACGGGCGTTGCTCTCCACGCCCATGAAGTAGATGGCCTTTTTCCCCTCGATGAAGCGGCTGATGAGCGCGGTTTTGCCGACCCTGCGCCGGCCGTAGATGACGGCGAATTCAAAGCGCTGCGAGGCGTACAGCCGGCTCAGCGTCGCCAGCTCGAGGTCTCGTCCGATAAACATGATCGTTCCTCCCGGAATGCTGCTGAAAGCATTATACACCAACGCGAGGAATTATGTCAATCTCGATTTACTAAATTTAATTTTAGCAATGTGGCGATGTCCTCGAAACCGCGAACAGAACCAAATCGGAAGCCTATTCCTGCTTCCTCAACTGCGCCTGCAGTTCCGTAAATCCCTGCAGCGCGCTCTGCAGGTTCTCGATGATGTCCGCGGCCAGCTCGTCCGGGTCGGGCAGGTTGTCTAGATCGGCCAGGGCCTTGTCCTTGATCCAGAAATAATCCAGGCCGGCCTTGTCGCGCTGGAAGAAAAACTCCACCGGGAACCTGCGCCAGCGCCCGTCGGGGTTGCTCTCCGACCAAGTCTCCCGGCGTTCATGGCGGTTTTGCGGGTTGTAGCAGCGCACGAAGTCGTCCAGATCGCCATCCCTGAGCGGGTTCTGCTTCAGCGTGAAGTGGATGTTGGTGCGGAAATCGTACACCCAGATTTCCTTCGTCTGCCTGTCCGGGCTGGCAGGGCGGTTGTCGAAGAACAGCACGTTCGCCTTGACGCCGGGCTTGTAGAAGATGCCGGTGGGCAGTCGCAGGATGGTGTGCAGGTCGCAGGTCTCGATGAGCTTGCGGCGCACGGTCTCGCCAGCGCCGCCCTCGAAGAGCACGTTGTCCGGCAGCACGACGGCGGCCTTGCCGTCCGCCTTGAGCAGCGTGTGGATGTGCTGCAGGAAATTCAGCTGCTTGTTGGAGCCGGTGGTCCAGAAATCCTGCCGGTTATAGACCAGGTCTTCCTCCTCCTGCTCGCCCTCCTCGTTGGTGAAGGTGAGGGAGGATTTCTTGCCGAAGGGCGGGTTGGTGGCCACGTAGTCCACGCGGTAGCCGGGATCGCTGAGCAGCGCGTCCGCGCGGACCACCGGCACGCTGCCGTAGATATCGCCGATGTTGTGCAGATACAGGTTCATCAGGCAGAGCTTATAGGTGGTGCGCACCAGCTCCGTTCCGAAGAAGGTGCTGTTTTTGATGAACTGTTTCTGCTCGCGGGTGAGGGCGGGGAAGTTGTCCGGGTCGGTGAGAAATTCCTGCACGGCCAGGAAGAAGCCGCCGCTTCCGCAGCAAGGGTCGGCCACGGTCTTGCCAGGCTCGGGGCGCAGGCATTTCACCATGGCGCGGATGAGCGGCCGGGGCGTGAAATACTGCCCGGCGCCGCTCTTGATGTCCTCCGCATTCTTCTGCAGCAGGCCCTCGTAGATCTCGCCCTTCACGTCGGCGGACATGGAGACCCACTTCTCCCGGTCGATCATCTGCACCACGCGGTAGAGGATGGCGGCGTTGCTGATCTTGTTCGTCGCCTGCATGAAGATTTCGCCCAGCAGCCCGCCCTGCCCGCCGAGTTTTTCCAGGGTGGCCTTGTATTGATCCTCCAGCGCCGCACCGGAGAGGTCGCGCAGGTCGGCCCAGGTGAAGCCGGCGGGGATGCCGCTTGCCCGGTTATAGGGCGGCTGGCTGTATTCGTCGCTCATCTTGAGGAAGATCATGTAGGTGAGCTGTTCGAGGTAATCCTGATAGGACACGCCGTCGTCGCGGAGGGGGTTGCACATGCCCCAGACTTTGGAGATGATGGAGGTGGACGGGTCAGCCATGATTTCTTCTCTCCCATATTGCTTTTTGTTCACGTTCATTAGCATCTTCAAATTCTTTTACCATCTGTTTTTCTCGTTCCGCTTTATACTTATTCTGAATATCTGGAAGCAATTCTAGTGTTTCATCTATCTTTCTCTTTA
>JAFZRB010000166.1 GCA_017620115.1 Clostridia bacterium
CATTTCCGCAGGATCCGGCGCAGGCCGCCAGCGCCGCCGCGCCCGCCGGGCTGCCGCTCAGCAGCCCCGTGAGCCAGGCGGAGGCGAAGCGGGCGGGACAGCGCATGAACCGCATGAAGCCGCCCGCCGCCCGTCCGAAGAAGGCGAGCCCCTCTTCGCAGGTGAGCGCCGGTATGGCGATCAGGAAGGGCAGAAGCGCCGGCGCGACCTGCGTCGACCAGCGCGCCAGCGCCTCGCGCGCCGCGGCCGCCGCGCCTGCCGGGTCAAGACAGATCAGCGCCACAAAGGCCAGCGCCGCCAGCGGGCGCGTCAGCTTTCTCACGGGAACCGCCTCCTTCCCGCTCAGCGTATGCGCCCGGGCCGAAGGAAATGCCGCTGTCTTTGGCGGAGATCCGGATAAAGAAGGTTATCCGGCGTTTTCTGGCGGGTGGGCAAAACAAAAGGACGCGGATGGCCGCGCCCTTTTGCCGTTTCGCTTTTATCAATCCACCGGGATGCCGAAATAGTTCTTCGCGTTGTTGTAGCTGATGCCCTGAACGAGCTCGCTGAGGGTCTCCATGTCGGCGGGATACTCGCCGTTCTCGACCCACGTTCCGATCACGTCGCACATGATGCGGCGGAAGTACTCGTGGCGCGGATAGCTCACGAAGGAGCGGCTGTCGGTGAGCATGCCCACGAAGCGGCCCAGCAGGCCCAGGCTGGCCAGCGTCTTCATCTGCTCGGCCATGCCGTCGCGGTGATCCTGGAACCACCAGGCGCTGCCCATCTGGATCTTGCCGGGTTCTCCGCCCTGGAAGTTGCCCAGCATGGTGCCCACGGCGTAGTTGTCGCGCGGATTCAGCGAATAGATGATGGTCTTGGGCAGGCCGGTCGCCAGTTCGATCTTGTCCAGCAGGCGGGAGAGCGGCACGGCCAGCAGCGCGTCGGCCACGGAATCGAAGCCCGCGTCCACGCCGTATTTCTCAAACATGCGGGTGTTGTTGTTGCGCATGGCGTTGATGTGCAACTGCATCGTCCAGCCGCGCGCGCGGTACATGCCGCCCAGACGCACCATCACGGCGGCCTTGAAGGCGCTTTCCTCATCGTGCGTGGCGGCGATGCCGTTCATGGCCTTGGCGAAGATGGCGTCCAGCTCGGCGGGCGTCGCGTCGCCCTCGGGCATGTAGTCGAGGCCGTGGTCGCTTATGCGCGCGCCGACGGCGGTGAAGAAGTCCACGCGCTTTTCGAGGGCGTCGATCAGCGCCTCATAGCTGTCGATCTCGATGCCGGCGGCCTCGCTGAGGCGGGCGATGTAGTCGCCGTAGCCGGGTTTCGACACGGCGGTGGATTTGTCCGGGCGGAAGGCGGGCAGCACCTTCACCTTGAAGCTCTCGTCTTTGGCCAGCGCGATGTGGGCCGCCAGGGTGTCGGCGGGATCGTCGGTGGTGCAGATGACCTTCACGTTGAACTTCTCAATCAGCCGGCGGCAGCGGAACTCGTCGGTGGCGAGCATGGCGTTGGCGCGGTCCCAGATGCTGCGGGCGGTCTTTTCGGAGAGCACGTCGTCGATGCCGAAAACGCGCTGCAGCTCCAGGTGCGTCCAGTGGAACAGCGGGTTGCCGATGGCGTATTTCAGCATCGAAGCATAGGCGTAGAACTTGTCCCAGTCGGACGCGCCGCCCTTGTCGCCATACATGAGCGACTCGTCCGCACCGTTGGAGAGCATGGCGCGCCACTTGTAGTGATCGCCGCCCAGCATCAGATGGCTGATGTTGCGGTAATTGATGTTATCCAGAATCTCCTGCGGATTCAGGTGGCAGTGATAGTCGTAGATCGGCATTTTTTCGGCGTAGTCGTGGAACAGCGTCTTCGCGGTTTCGGTGCTCAGCAGAAAGTCCTTGTCCATAAAGGGTTTCATTGGCATACCTCCTCAAAAATGGGAAATTGGGAATGAAGTGCCGGTGTTAAATATGGAGGATCTGGCGCAGGACGGGCTCGAAGCGGTCAGCCATGCGCAGGAAGCCGAGATCGTTGGGGTGGCAGCCGTCCACGGTGCACATGTCGCGGTCCGTGTTGCCGAAGAACGACTGGCCGTCCACGAAATAGACGTTCCGATCGCCCGCCTCCAGCGCGCGCTCGTATGCTTTTACGACCACATTGCGCCGTGCCCCGTTGCCGGCGGGATCGCGGTCGAAATCCGGCAGGCTGGCCATCACGATGGGCAGCTCGGGCTGCGCATCGCGGATGATCCGGAAGAAGCGCTCGTGCGTGCCGGCCAGATGCTGAAGGTTCGGGGCATTGTGGTCGTAATCCATAATGAAGGCGCTCATGGGCAGCGAGGCGATGTAGCGCGCCATGGTCTCCTCGCCCTTGGCGTTGCCGGAGAAGCCCAGGTTGATCTGGGCGGCGTCCAGCCGGCGGCAGAGAACGGTGCTGTACATGGAGCCCACCTTGCTGGCGCAGCCGCCCTGCGTGATGGAGGAGCCGTAGAACACCAGCGGCTTCTCAAAGCGCGGCGTGCGGCCGGCCTCGATTTTCGCCTCCGGCGGGAAGCCCAGAAGGAACTCTTTCAAGCCGTTATACAGCGGCAGATACAGCGCGTAGTGGCGGAGGCCGCCGGGCAGCGGCGCGTAAAAGCTCTGGTTCGTCCTGCAGCCGCAGCCGTCCTCCATCTGCGGTATGATGGTTTTGATCTGGCGCGTTCCGCCGTCGGTTTCCTCGAACAGCTCCATGCCGCTCTGGCCGGTGGCGGCGAAATGCGGCATGTTGCCCCGGCCGCGCAGCGCCCAGACGACAGCCAGGCCGTCCGCGTCCGTGGTGAAGCGCACGCAGGCGCCCGCCAGGTGCCACGCCAGCTCCTGGACGCCCTCGCTGCACTGAGGCAGCAGCTCGAGCGGCAGGCGGCAGTAGCTGCCCTCGGCGTTGGGGCAGAGGCCCCACAGGCTGAAAGGCGCTTCGCGCGGATCGAGGAAGACGTAATGGGCGGGGATCGTTTCGACGAGCTTGAAATTCGGATCGAGATCTTCGATGCGTTTCATGGCGGTCAATCCTCTCGTTCGTTGTGTTTCCGCGATCATTATATCACACATTCGCGCGCTTGCCAATGCGCTATTTCATCACCACGCAGCCGTCGCCCAGCAGCGCCTTCAGCGCGGCCATATCCACGCGGTCGTTGACCCAGTAGCGCTCCGGCGCGCGGAACGCCTTGCCGGTGCCCGCCATCACGAAGGTGACGCTGATCGGCCCGGGCGTGCGCTGGAGGATGCCGAGCGCCTGATCGCGCGCGGCCTCGTCCGCGGCCTTCAGATACAGCCTGGCCTGCGGCGGGGGCGGAGGCGGCGGTTCAGGCGTCGTCCCGGCCGCCGCGGTCTCGCCGTGCTTCAGCGGCGTGACGGTTTCGGGGATGATGCGCGGGTCGTCGTCCTCGCGGATGGAGAGGCGGCCGTGCAGCAGCACGAGGGAGTCCGGTTCGAGCAGCTGGCGGTATCGGTCGTAGACCTTCGGGAAGATGAGCGCCTCGGTGGTGCCGTAGAAGTCCTCCAGCGTAACGAAGGCCATCATGTCGCCCTTGCGCGTGGCTTTGACCTTTTTATCCACCACGATGCCGCCCATGGTCGCGCGCATGCCGTCGAGCGATAAGCCCTTGTCCTCGCGTTCCTCGGCGAGCGTGTCGAGGAAGCGCGTGTTGATCTCCAGCGCGCTCAGTTCCTCGCGGTATTCGTCCAGCGGGTGGCCGGTGATGTAAACGCCGGTCATTTCCTTTTCCAGCGCCAGCAGCTGGCGCGGCGGCAGCTCCGGGATGTCGGGCAGCGGCGTGGGAGGTATTTCCAGCGTGGCCGCGCTGTCGCCCATGAGCGCGTCGAACAGCGAAATCTGCCCTTCGACGGTGCTTCGGCGGCGCTTGGCCGCGCCGTCCATGGCCTGCTCGTAGACGGCCAGCTTCTGCGCGCGGTTGCCGGGCAGCGTGTCGAAGGCGCCCGCCTTGATGAGCGATTCGACCACGCGCTTGGTCACCTGATCCGATGCGGCGCGGTTCACGAAATCGCTGAGATCCCGGTAGGGGCCGTTCTCGCGGGCCTCCTTCACGATGGCGGCGATGGCTCCCCGGCCCACGTTCTTCACGGCGTTCAGCCCGAAGCGCACGGCCGCCGCGCTTCCGCCGCGGTCGACGGTGAACTTTTCGCCGCTCATGTTCACGTCGGGCGGCAGGACGGGGATGTTCCGCTTGCGCAGATACTGGATGTAGAACGCCACCTTGCCCGCGTTGCCCGCGAAGGAGTTCATCATGGCCGCCATGAATTCGGCGGGATAATACAGCTTGAGCCACGCGGTCTGCAGCGCGACCACGGCGTAGCCGGCGGCGTGCGGTTTGTTGAAGGCGTAGCTGGCGAAGGCCGTCATTTCCTCGAACAGCTGGTTCGCGATGTCCTCGGGCACCCCGCCCCTGACCGCGCCGGGCACGGAAACGGTGCCGTCCGCCTCGACCTTGCCGTGGATAAAGTATTCCTTCTCCTGCGCCATCACGTCGTGCTTTTTCTTGGCCATGGCGCGGCGGACGAGGTCGCTGCGGCCCATGGAGTAGCCCGCCAGGTCGCGCACGATCTGCATCACCTGCTCCTGGTAGACCATGCATCCGTAGGTCACCTCGAGGATAGGCTTCAGCTTGGGATGCAGGTACTCGACGCTCTCTGGGTTCTGCTTGCCCGCGATGAAGCGGGGAATGGACTCCATGGGGCCGGGCCGGTAGAGCGAGATGGCGGCGATGATGTCCTCGAAGCACGCGGGCTTCATGTTGGCCAGGAAGGCGCGCATGCCGCCGCCCTCCATCTGGAACACGCCGTCGGTGTCGCCCTCGGAGATCATGTCGAACACGCCCTTGTCGTCCATGGGAATGTCCTCGGGCGTCATGCGTTTGCCCGTGGCCTCCTCGATCATGGAGAGGCTGTCGCCGATGACCGTGAGCGTGCGCAGCCCCAGGAAATCCATCTTGAGCAGCCCCATCTTCTCCAGCGTGCCCATGGGGAACTGCGTGGTGATCACGTCGTCGTTGGTCTGCAGCGGCACGTATTCGTAGACCGGCCGGCTGGTGATGAGCACGCCGGCCGCGTGGGTGGAGGCGTTGCGGGGCATGCCCTCCAGCTTTTTCGCGGTGTCGATCAGCCGGTGCACCCGCTCGTCGCTCTCGTAGAGGGTGCGCAGGTCCGGGCTGGAGGACAGCGCCTTCTCCAGCGTCATGTCCAGCGCAAATGGAATGGCCTTGGCCACCGCGTCCACGTCCGCGTAGCTCATGCCCATCACGCGGCCCACGTCCCGCACCACGGCCTTGGCCGCCATGGTGCCGAAGGTGATGATCTGCGCCACGTGATCCGCGCCGTAGCGCCCGGCCACATAGGAAATCACCTCGTCGCGGCGCTCGTAGTCGAAGTCGATGTCGATATCCGGC
>JAFZRB010000167.1 GCA_017620115.1 Clostridia bacterium
AAAACGCCGCGTGGCCCGTTCCGTATGGGAAAAAGCCGCGCGGCATCTGGTACGCTTTACGTTTTTTTCGGGACAGGGGGCCGCGAACCGCGTCAGTCCAAAATACCCAGCACGATATCGAACTCGACGAACTCCGCGTCCTCGATCATATAGCCCTCCTCGTCGAGGCAGCGATAAGCCTTCACATGCACCGTGTCGCCCGCCTCGCAGGCGTCCAGCAGGGTGGAGAGCTCGTTGAAATTGTGCACGCGCACGCCCTCGAACTCGGTGATGATATCATACATCATCATGCCTGCCTGCTCCGCGGGGCCGCCTTCCTCGACCTCGCTCACCAGCAGGCCGCAGGGCGGATAGGTGCGGATGGGCTCCTCGGGGCCGTCCAGGTCGCTCACCATGATGCCCATCCTCGGGCGGCGCACCGCGCCGTGGGCGATCAGATCGCCCGCCACGCGCTCGATGGTGGCCGAGGGAATGGCGAAGCCCATGCTCTCATACAGCATGTCGTCAATGATGCCGCCCCTGAGGGCCGCGATGCCGATCAGCTCGCCCCGCGTGTTGAAAAGGCCCGCGCCGCCCATGCCCTCGTTCAGGGCGACGTCCAGCTGGATCAGGGGCACCGCGCGGCTGAACGAACCCAAGCCGTCGCTCGGGCGGTTTACGCCCGAAACATAGCCGACCGCCAGCGTGGAAGGATAGATGAAGTCGTCCGCGAGCACCAGCGTGCCGACAACGACAGCCGTATCGCCAGGCCGCACGGCCGAGGAATCGCCCAGGCTGACCGTCGCCACGCCTTCCAGCGGCGCTTCCAGCTGCAGAACGCTCAGGTCGACGCTGTCGTCGTTTGATATGTTCTGCGCGCGCACGATCTGCCCGTCCAGCGTCTCCACCTCGACATAATCCGCCCCTGTCACCACGTCGCAGCATGTCACGACGCAGCCTTCCTCGATGTAAACGCCCGAGCCATAGGCATTGACCTCGATCGACGCGCCGTTCTCCCTCGACCACGTCTCCACCATGCCGCGCACCTGCACGACCGAACCGCTTACGCGCTCATACACATCCGCCAGCGAAGCGCCTTCGCCCAGCGTGTCCGCCTGCCCCGCGATACCGATCATCAGCGCGATAACCAGTGCCAGCGCCATAGCCCGCGTCCTTCCGTTTTTCATCCTTCGCACCTCATTTCCGTTTTGTGGCAAACCGCCCAGTTGTTTCTTTATGCTCCGTCTGTTCTTTCCAGCGTGAATACAAAACTCGTCATGCCGCCCGAAGAAGTGACGCTGATGCTCTGCCCGTGCTGCTCCACGATGCGCTTGGCGATGGCCAAGCCGAGGCCCGTGCCGCCGCCGGAGGTGTGCGCCTTGTCCACCTTGTAGAAGCGCTCGAACACAAACGGCAGATCCGCCGCCGGTATGCCCGCGCCGTCGTTTTTGATGGTCACATAGCACAGCGCGTCCACCACGTGCGTCCAGATAACGATCCGTCCCTTTTCAGCGGCGAATTTCACGGCGTTGTCCACCAGATTGGTGATCACCTGCGTGATGCGCGCGCTGTCAGCCAGCACGTAACAGGGCTGTTCCTTGAAGGAAATCTCCACGTCGATGCCCTTGTCCTCGATGCGCCGCTCATACTTGAACAGGATGCCCAGAATCAGCTCGTCGATATCGAAGCGCGTCTTCTCCAGCGGCAGCTTGCCGGACTCAAAGCGCGACAGGTCGAGCAGCTCCGATATGAGCTTTGTGAGCCGCTGCGTTTCGGAGAGCACCGTGCCCAGGTATTTCTCGCGTTCGTCCTCGCGGATGGTGCCGTCCAGCATGCCCTGCACGTAGCCCTGTATGCAGGTCATGGGCGATCGCAGCTCATGGGAGACGTTCGCCACAAAGCTCCTGCGCGACTGATCCAGCCGGCCCAGCTCCTCGGCCATGCTGTTGAACGACTGCGCCAGCTGGGCGGCCTCGTCGGCGCCCTGAATGGTCACGCGGCGGTCGAAATCGCCGTGCGCGAAGGCCTGAACGGCCTCGTTGATCTGCCGGATGGGCTGCGACTGCCGCCGCGCGATGAACAGCGCGAGCGCCGCGCCCAGCGTGAGCGCCAGCACGCCCGCAAGCAGCGAATAGCGGATGAGGTCGGAATAATCCACCGCCAGCGACTGAACGCTCACGTTCAGCAGCACCGCGCCCAGCACCGCGGTATTCGTCACGTTAAACCACGGCACGCCGATGCTCACGATCTGCTGGCCCACCAGCCCCTGCTGGCGCAGCTCCTCTCCGGAGAGCACGCGCTTGATCTGCTCGATCACGCGCTCGTCGCGCAGCGTTTCCTCGCTCACCTGGCCGCCGTTCAGGATCACGGCGTAGCCGTTCGAGTTGACCAGCCACACCGCGGCGTCGTAGGTCTCCTGAATCTCGTCGATCTTGCGGTTCACCGCCGCGCTGGACGCTGCGCTCGGATCGAACTGCCAGAAGGCCGTCACGTCGCGCACCTGCATGAGCTGCGCCAGGTCGCGCGCCTGCACGCGCACCTCCGCCTCCAGCGCCGCCTGACGCTCGGCTCTCATGAGCGCCACCATGGTGAAGGACAGCACCATGATCGTGACGATCAGCGCGGCCATGAACGCCAGAAACATGCGCCAGAACAGCGAATTCTTCACGGCTTATTTCACCTCGAACTTATAGCCCACGCCCCACACCGTTCTGAGCACCCAGCCCAGCTCCTCGCTGCCCACCAGCTTGTCGCGGATGCGCTTCACGTGCACGTCCACCGTGCGCGAATCGCCGAAGAAATCGTAGCCCCAAACCTGCTCCAGCAGCTGCTCGCGGGTGAACACCGTGCCGGGGTGGCTTGCCAGGAAGTACAGAAGCTCCAGCTCCTTGGGGGGCATTTCCAGCGGCCGGCCGAGATAGGTCACGGTGTACTGGCTGATGTTGATCGTTAGGCCGGGGAAAGAGAGCTCCTTGCCGCCGCCGGGGGTCTCCACCGTCTGGAAGCGCCGCAGCACCGCCTTGATGCGCGCCACCAGCTCCTTGGTGTCGAACGGTTTCACGATGTAGTCGTCCGCGCCCAGCTCGAGCCCGAGCACCTTATCGAAGGTCTCGTCCTTGGCGGTGAGCATGATGATGGGGATGTTGGAGACCTTCCTCACCTCGCGGCACACCTGCCAGCCGTCCATGACGGGCAGCATGATGTCTAAAAGCATCAGGTTCGGCGGATCGCTCTTGAAGATGCGCAGCGCCTCGTCGCCCGCCGATGCGGTGGTCACGTCGAATCCCTCGCGCGTGAGATACAGGGATATGAGCTGCTGGATGTTGGGATCGTCGTCGACAATCATTATTTTAAGCTTATTCATATCTGATGTCTCCTAATGCGGCTTATTTCAGCGTGACCACGGTCACGCCGTCCTCGCCTTCGCCATACTTGCCGAGCCGGAACTCGGCCACGGAAGGATGCTTTTTCAGGTGCTGCTGGATGCCGGAGCGCAGCGTGCCCGTGCCCTTGCCGTGGATGATCTGCACGTTCTTGAGCGACTGCATCACGCAGCCGTCCAGGAACAGGTCGACGGCCTGTATGGCCTCCTCCAGCGTCATGCCGCGCACATCGCACTCCATTGTCGCGGTCCGGCCGGCCAGCGTCACCGTGCTGGCGGGCTTGGGCTTTTTCTTTTCCTCCTGCGCGCGCCGCATCTGCGACACATGCACCTTCAGCTTCATGATGCCCGCCTGCACCAGCGCCTCGCCCTTGGCGTCCGGCGGTGTGACGATGGTGCCCTTGGTGCCCAGCGCCAGCAGCTCGACCGTCTCGCCGGGTTTCAGATCCTTCGGCGGAGCGGTGACGGTTTCCGCCTGCATGCGCAATCCGTCGCTCATGTCGTCGATGGAGCCCTGCAATTTGTTTCTGATCTCGTTCAGCTCGTGTTCCTTGAAGGACACGCCATCCTTCGAGCGCGCCTTTTTCAGGTCGGCGATGAGCTGCTCGCTCTCGCGCTGCGCCTTCACGAGCACCTTGCGCGCGTCCTCCTTGGCCTTGCGGAGCATGCTGTCGCGCTGCTCGGATATCTCGCGGCGCAGCTTTTCGGCCTCGTCGCGCAGCGCCTGCGTCTCTTTATGGGCGTCCTCGGCGAGCTTGCGCTCCCGCTCGGCCACCTGACGGTGGTATTCGGCGTTGGCGATGACGTCCTCGAAACGAATCTGATCCTTGGTGAGCTTCGCGTTGGCGCTCTTGATGATGTAATCCGGCAGCCCCAGCTTGCGCGATATCTCGAAGGCGTTGGATTTGCCCGGCACGCCGATCGACAGCCGGTAGGTGGGCCGCAGCGTCTCGATGTCGAATTCAACGGAAGCGTTCTCAACGCCGACTGTCGAGAGCGCGTAGGCCTTGAGCTCGGCATAGTGCGTGGTGGCCAGCGTGCGCACGCCCTGCTCCTTCAGCGTCTCCAGGATGGACATGGCGAGCGCCGCGCCTTCCGTCGGGTCGGTGCCCGCGCCCAGTTCGTCGAACAGCACCAGCGACTGCGGCGTCACGTTCTCCAGGATGGACACGATGTTGGTCATATGCGAGGAGAAGGTGGACAGCGACTGTTCGATGGACTGCTCGTCGCCGATGTCGGCGAACACCTCGTCGAAGATCGCCAGGTCGGTGCCGATCTCAGCGGGCACCATCAGGCCGGCCTGCGCCATGAGCGTCATCAGGCCCACCGTCTTGAGCGTGACGGTCTTGCCGCCGGTATTCGGGCCGGTGACCACCAGCGTGGTGAAATCCTGTCCCATCCACAGATTCATCGGCACAACCTTCGTCGGGTCGATCAGCGGATGGCGGCCGAATTTGATGTTGATGCGGCCTTCGGTGTTGAGGTTCGGCGTGGTCGCGCGCATGTCGCGCCCCAGATACGCCTTGGCGAAGATCATGTCCAGCTCGGCCAGGATGGAGAGATTGGCCGCCATCAGGTCGGCGTCCGGCGCGACCTTCTGCGACAGCGCGCGTAGGATGCGTTCGATCTCCTGCTGCTCCTTGCCCGTCCACTGCTTCAGGTCATTGCCCGCCTCCACCACGCCCATGGGCTCGATGAACAGCGTCGCGCCGCTGGAGGACTGGTCGTGGATCAGGCCCTGCACGAACTGCCGCGCCTCGGCGCGCACGGGGATGACGTAGCGCCCCGCGCGCTGGGTGATGATGGCGTCCTGCAGGTATTTCTGCATGGCGGGGTTATGGATGATGGAATTCAGCTTTTCGCGCACGCGGTCGTTGCACTGGCGGATGTGCCGCCGGATGTCGTACAGCTCGGGGCTGGCGTGGTCGGAGATCTCGTCCTCGGAGAGAATCGCGTCGAAGATCTCCTCCTCCAGCGGGCGGTTGGTGGCCAGGCCCGACGCCATGCCGGTGATGAGCGGGGTGTTCTCGCGGTCGGTCACCAGCGCGCTGCGCACGCCGCGCGCCGCGCGGAGCGATTCCGCCACATCCAGAAGCGCCTTGGGATTGAGCGTCGCGCCTATGGCCGCGCGCTTCAGGTGCTCGCGCACGTCGGTAAAGCTGAGCATCGGGTTGCCGCCGGTATAGGCGATGACGGTGCCCGCTTCCTCGGTCTGCTGCTGAAGCTGGCGCACCTCGTTCGGGTCGGAGGAGGGCTCCAGCGCCAGAACGCGCTCCTTGCCCATATCGGAAATGGCGAACGCAGCCAGCATGTCGCGGATCTTCGTGAATTCGAGCACGCGCAGGTTTCTTTCGCGCATAGCGGTCAGCTCCTTTTGAATAATGATCGCAAATGTATCTCAGGGCGGGGCCGGCGGAGCGCCCCGCGGGCGATGTTATGATTTCTCTCCTTCTTATCAGTATACACAATTTTGCGCCTCTTTGCAATCCCCATATGAAAAACGCGCTCCGCTTCATCCCGCGGAACGCGCAAGGAATCATAAAACCAACCGGCCCTCCGCGCGGGAAGGCCGGTTTTGCTTTGCGGCTAGGC
>JAFZRB010000168.1 GCA_017620115.1 Clostridia bacterium
CGGCCCTTTGCAGCTCCGCGCCGGCGCGGTCGATGGCAGCCCGGTCGGCCTGCTCCGAGGCGTCGATCAGGCGCTGGAAAACATCCAGCGGGAATTTGCTGTCGATGGGCAACAGCAGCCCCTCGCCGTCGCGGCCCGGCAGGCGCACGGCGAATTCCACGCGCTCCTGCGAATCGGGTACGACCGGCGTGTTTTCCAGATACTGGCTGGGCGTCAGTATGTCGCGCAGCAGCGCGCCCAGCTGGATCTCGCCCCATATGCCTCGGGTTTTGACGCCCTGCAGCACCTTCTTCAGATCGCCCACGCCGCTGGCCAAAGCCTGCATTTCGCCAAGTCCCCGATGCACCTGCTCCAGCTGGCTGCTCACCTGCTGGAACGACTGCCCCAGGCGCTTTTCAAGCGTGGCGGTGAGCTGCTCGTCGACCAGCCGGCGCATGTCGCCCAGCTGCTGCTCGTTGGTCTGCGCCAGCGCTTCCAGGCGCGCCTCCAGCCGGTCTCCCAGCTGTTGCGTGCGCGTTTCCGCGTTCTGAACGCCGTTCGCGCTGAGCTGCAGCACCGCGTTGATGGATTCCACAAGCTGCGACTGCTGCTGGAATGCGCGCCGCTCGGATTCCGCCATGCGGCCGCGCAGGCTGCGCTGCAGCCGCCGCATGCGCATGGCCAGCGGCACGGCGACAATCGCCGCGGCGAGGATTGCCGTGAGCAGCATAAAGGGCAGGGGATGCGCCTCTATCAGCTGGATCATACTAGCCTCCTGAAAAACGCTCATTTGTTCTCTTTTCTGATATTATAGCACGTCGTTCCTGTTTTGAACAGCTCCAAATTCGACGCGATTTCACGTCGCGCAACCGATAATCGAAGGAATTCGTCCAAAAAAGTACAAATTTTTGACAGCGGCGCAAAAAAGTGTGCAAACAGGGCATGATTGTGCTATGATAAAACAATGAGAGCATTTATCCGCTCAATGGAGGTTGCCATGAAGCATTTTCTCAGAATTGCGATCGCCGCGGCGCTTTGCCTGGTGATGATCGCCGGATCGGCGCTGGCGTCCGCGCCGGACGGATCCGCGCGCACCGAACCGGGCGCGCTGCGCGTTTATCTGAAAACGCTGGGCGCGCCGCCTGAGCTTACGCTCACCCTCGCGGGCAGCTACAGCGTGGGAGGCAGCGCGGGATTCTATTTTGACCGCGGCACGCAGATACGGGTCTTTGCGCGAAGCGGCGCGGTGTGGCTGTATTGCGGCGGCCTGACGATGGACATGGGCGCGCAGGTCACGCTGACGCGGCACAGGAGCGAGGGCGAGAATGGCGTCTACATCGCCGGTTCGCCCAAGAACGGGCTGTACTGCGGCTCGCTCGAGCTGAACGCCGACGGAGACGCGCTGCAGGTCATCCTCGTGATCGACATTGAGGAATACCTGAAGGGCGTGCTCCCCTACGAGATGAACGACGCGTTTCCCATCGAAGCGCTCAAGGCGCAGGCTGTCGCCGCGCGCACCTACGCGCTGCGCCGCCGCGCGGATCGCGGTTCAAAGAACTACGATCTCGTCGACACTCCCGCCGACCAGGTGTTTTATGGCTACGATCCTTCATGGCAGAACGCCGTCGCCGCGGTTGAGGCCACGCGCGGGCTGTGCGGCGTCTACAACGGCCGATACGCCTATTGCTACTACACGGCCACCAACGGCGGCCAGACCGCGCTGGCGCAGGACGTGCTCTCCGCGCGGGGCGAGGACGGCTACCTCGATATCCACGACGACCCCTATGACCTCGAAAATCCGCGCAGCCCCGTGACGACGCTGGCGCTCAGGAAAGACCTCGAGGGCGCGCCTGAATTGCTGACCGGCTGGCTCATCGACGCGGCGGCGGAGCGGCTGGGCGCGATGGGCTACAGCGACGAGCGCGCGGATATACGGCCGACGCGCCTGATCGCGCTTACGCCGCACGACACCCGCTTCGGCGGGGCCAACCGCATGTATCAGTATGTGACAGTTCGGTACGAGCTGGAAGCGCGGCCCATGGAACCGGTATACGCCGAGCCGACCATCGAGGAGCGCGTGTATCATGCGTTCACCGGGCGACCCTATGATCGGAAGCTCACAGGCTACGCGCCGGGCGCGTGGGAACCGGTCGAAGCATCGTTTGAATGCGAGATTTCGGTATACGACCAGCTGAAGGACGAGCTGGGGCTCAAGCTGAGCGGGCTGGACTGCGAGCTCACGACGGTGATCGACGAGGAGGACGTGTTCGTCATCCAGATGCGGCGCTACGGCCACGGCGTGGGTCTGAGCCAGCGCGGCGCGCAGACCATGGCGGGCAGTTACGGCATGAGCGCTCTGGAGATCCTGAGCTTCTATTATCCGGGCCTGACGTTTGAAACGGTTTCCTTCGCCGACGAAACGCTGCCGCCGCTGGACGCCATGCCGGCCGCGGCGTCCGGGGAAGAAATCCTGCCGGAGCCCTCGGGAAACGAATACGTCGCGACGGTCGAACTGTCCACCGTATGGTCGACGCTGAACGTGCGCAGCGCGCCTTCGACCGACGCCCCCATACTGACCGAGCTGAGAAGCGGCGCGCAGGTGATCGTCGCGGGCGAGGCGGATGGCTGGGCGAAGATCCGCACGGGTTCGGTGGAGGGCTATGTGTCGAGCCAGTACCTAGCTCCCGAGGATGAGTAAACAACACAAACGGGTGATGACGTGAACAAAAGATGGGCGCAGGCGATCTGCGCGGCGCTGATGGCGCTGGCGGTTCTGGCCGGGCTTTCGCACGGGGCTGCGAAGGCCGATATCAACGCGCCCGAAAACAGCCTGCGCGACGGCCGCGGAGTCGTCACGCTGTTCCTCAACAGCCGCGAAATCTACGCCGCCAGCGGCTTCGGCCAGGCGATGAGCTATTGCTTTACGCCGCAGCGCTCGGGCGAATACGTATTCCACGGCCTGCCCGGCGGGTCGGAGGCTGCGTTCTTTTCCGCGCGCGCGGTCGACGCGGAGGGCCGCGTGGTAGGCCTGGGCAGCGGCATCGGCTCGTTTGGGTTTACCGCGTCGCTGACCGCGGGAGTGCGCTACGAGCTGCGCGTGAGTTCGCAGGGCCGCGCCCTGGCCATGATCGAGGTGATGGAGAACGCCTACGGCCGCAGCGTCGACCAGCCCATCCGCCTCTCGGGCGGCAGCGTGCGCTACGTGCGCGCCATCGTGAGCGCGCGCGATACCCACTGGTACAGCTTCGTTCCCCCGCGCGACGGCTGGTACGTCGTGCGCACCGAGTCGGCGGGAGAGGGCGCGCTGGATACCCGCGGCGTGCTGCTGGACGACCGCTGGCAGGAGCTCGCGCAGAACGACGATATCCTCTTCCCCGGCGACGGCAATTTCCGCATGTGCGTCTATCTGACGGCCGGCAGGACCTGTTTCATCCGCGTGAGCGCCGGCTCGAACCAAACCGGCTCTTACCGGCTGATCGTGGCCGCGCCGGAAGGCGGCGAAGCCCTGCCCGCGCGCATGACGCTGAGCGAGACGAGCGTCACACTGAAGCCGGGCGAATCACAGGCGCTGTCCGCGTCGCTCCAGCCGGAGAACGCGCTCGCGGACATCGCCTGGGCCGTCGAGGATTCGTCGGTGGCGGTCGTGGGGCCGGACGGCGTGGTCACGGGCGTTTCCGCGGGCCGTACGGTGGCGCACGCCTTCGCGGGGCAGCTGGAGGTGGTGTGCGAGGTGAACGTGACGCCCATCGCGCTCATGGGACTCGCCTTCGAAACGCCGGACCTGCGTGTGGCCCAGTTTGAGACGGCGCGGCTCCGGGCGGTATTTACCCCGGAGAACGCCAGCGACCGGCGGCTCATCTTTGAAAGCGAGGATGAAAGTGTGGCCGTCGTGGACGCGGCCGGCGTGGTGACGGGCGTTTCGCCCGGTGAAACGGTGATCTCGGCGCGTTCGGCCGCCGGAATCGCGGCGCGCGCCGCTGTGACGGTGACGGAACCCCTGCCGTCGTACCGCGCGCTGGTGCTGGGCGAGCAGAATTACGAGACGGGCCGCACGCGCCTGGGCGGGCTGAATACGGCCGAGGGCGTGGCGGAGACGCTGAGGCAGCAGTCGGTGAACGGGCGCGCGTATGAGGTGCGCCTGCAGATTGATTCCACGCGCGAGAGCCTGATCGAAGGCATCGGCGAGACGTTTGGCCAGGCGCGGGAGGACGATGTTTCGCTGATCTACATCAACTGCCACGGCGACTACGACGACACGGCGTGGATCGAACTGCACGACGGCACGCGCGTGACGGCGGTTCAGCTGGAACAGCTGCTGCGCGGCATTCCGGGCCGCGTGATGGTGATCGTGGATTGCTGCCGGAGCGGCGCTTTCCTGGGCGACGCCGAGGCGGCCGACCGCTTTACCTGCGCGGTGTGCGACGCCTTCCGCGGCGGCGCGTCTTCCGCCTTCGAGAGCGGGAAATACATCGTTATGACCTCGGCCGGACCGGACGAGGACAGCTACCGCCGCAGCTTCGCGGGGGACAGCAGCGAGGAGAGCATGGCCGCCATCCTGGCGCGCAGCCTGTGCGAGGGCGCGGGCTGGGATATCATCGGCGACAAGATGTGCACGCTCAAGGCGGACGCCAACCGCGACCGGGTGGTCACGCTGCAGGAGATCTGGCAGTACACGCACCGCCGCGTGCTCTACTATCTGGAGGGCACGGGCGTGACGCAGACGGTGCGCGTGTGGCCGGAGGGCGACCAGACGCCGTTGTTCGGGCGGGAATGAAGCGATGCGAAGAAGCAGGGACATGACGCAGAAAGTGGCGCCGTGTCCCTGTTTTTATGGCCATATGGGCAAAAAATGGCTACAGGTGGATGCGCAGGCCCTTTGGGATATGGTTTTTGAGCGAGCCGCCGGAGGCCTTGCCCCAGCCCAGCGGCATGCCGCGGTGGGTGATGAGCGTCCATCCGCGCCCATCGCAGGCCGCGGTCTCTCCCGTGAGCAGGCGCAGCGAGGTTTCCTCGTCGAATTCTGCGGAGGCGGCGGCCTCGTCCGGAC
>JAFZRB010000169.1 GCA_017620115.1 Clostridia bacterium
CATCCTCCTCGTTGTAGTCCGTCTCCACCCGGATGATGGGGATGTTCAACTTACCCATTTCTTCCTCAAGAATGGCATACTCGTAGTCGTACACCAGGCAGCCGCGCAGCACATGATACACCACGCCCTGGATCTGGTAGTCGTTGATTAGCTGCCGGATACGGTACACTCTCCGCTTGTTGTCCGCGAAGGTGGGGCAGGTGCAGGGCCGCGTAGAGCGGTTTGCCAGCGCCCGGAGTATGCCGTCCACTGTGCGATCCACCACGGCGGGCGGATCGTACAGTCCGCGCTCGCCCATGCAGGTCTCGTCCCCTGCCAACAGGCCGCCCATCTCCTCGATCAGCAGCGGCAGCTTGAAGTTCGGGAACACCACCGGCGAGCCGGTCAGTAGCAGGCGTGGGCGGTTCTCCTTCACTGCCATCTGTTTCTTCCGGGCCAACGCCGTCAGTTCGTCGTTCAGCGCCTTCATTTGCTCTGTCCAGGTCGGCGCGTAGGTGTAACTCATGGCGTTCATCGCCGCCATGGCAAAGGTACCGCGAATTAGCCTCGGATACCGCCTTCTCAGGTCGATGAAGCGGGAGAGCTCATACTGCGCGTCGGCCATCATGCGGCAGGCGTCGGAAAGACTCTCGTAGGTGAGGGATTCTCCTGTCGCCTTCCCGATCTGTGCGGAGAGCGCGTACAGCTCGCCCACAAACTGCTCCATGTCCGCGTCCAGGTCGCGGTTGGCAGGCACATGTAGAACGGAAGTAGGCCTGCGCTCCGACAGCCACCCGGCCAGCTTCTTCTTGCAGTCGCAGGTGACGGGCACGGCCATCAGGGAGCAATTCTGATAGATCGGCATGGCGTCGATCTCCTCGAAGCCCATCACCGCCTTGACCAGCGGACAGGCGTCGCGCGGCGCGGTGTCATCCCCGATGTTGAAGGCGGTATAGCTGCCGCCGCACAGCTTCACCGGCATCGCCCCCAGCGCGTATACCAGCTCCGGCGGCACCATCACGCAGTAGGTGCCCACCGTAGGCATTCCCTCGGGCCGAATCGCGTCCTCCCGATCCACGAACACGTCGGACAGCGTTTCAAGGAAGGGCGTCAGCGCCTCCGGACGATGAGAGAGGCCTTCCACGCGCCGCAGCATCTTTTCCGCAATGGCGACGGACTTGCGGTCAAAGCGCTCGCGCCGACGAGTCTCGGCGGGGTACAGCGCCACGGTTTTCTCTTTTTCTGTCATTTTGAACGCTCCTTCTCGCGGTTCATGTAATCCCGCATGAATTGCATCCGCGACGCGGTATAGATCCTCTTTCCGGCGAGGGTCATGTACAGCGCGCCGTCCTCAGGGCAGCGCCGTATGCACTCGCCGCAGAAGATGCAGTCGGCGGTGGTAACGTCGATAGCCCGTTCATCCTTGCCCTCGCGGATCGTGAATATGGACTTGATGCCCATCGGACAGGCCTCGTAGCACGCGCCGCACTCGGTACAGGCCACGGCGTCCTTTTTGAGCCGCGCCAGCGATACCTTGTGGGGCAGGCCCAGCAGGTAGCCCATCGGACAGATGTTGCAGAAACAGCGCCGCTTGAAGAAGCCGCTGACCAGCACCGCCACCATCATGAAGCCGCTGAAGTAGATGCTGGTCTTGAATCCCGCCAGCGCGGGCGACAGCGTGATCGCTGGGCAGAAGTCGCAGAAGCTGCCGCCGATCAGGCCGATGCCGAGGAACAACAGCAAGAGGCACCACTTGATGAGCCGAAGCATCGCATATATGCGCTCGTTCAGCGGCACGCCCTCGACGTGCAGCGCCTGTCTCAGCTGGTGCATGACATCCTGGATGAAGCCCAGCGGGCACACAAACCCGCACAGCATCCGCCCGAACAGCACCGCGCAGACGACAAAGCTGCCGACGAACCACAGGATTTCCCCTATGGGGAGGCCGAGCAGCACGTCGATGTGGCTGAACCAGTAGCAGCCCGCGCTGGTCAGCTGATCCAGATTGTAGGGACAAGCCAGAATCGGCAGCTCCACATTGAACAGCGCGGAACCCAGCAGCTTGCCACCCCAGATCAGCAGTACGAAGCTCAGCAGCATGACCATCCAGCGGATCATCTCAAAGCCGAAGCGCGGCAGGCGGAATCCTTCGCCCTTGTGGGTGATCTTCACCCGGCTTTCAGGTAGGCCGTTTTTCTGATATAATCGCTTTCTTAGCGTCACATCCAGAATGATGCATACCAATGCAATCAATATGATCAGCGTGAACGGCATCATGGCCGACAGCCAGCGCAGGGAGAACACAGTATTGTCCTCCACACAGTAATTGAGCCGGTAGGTGGTTGCGTTGTCCGGGCGATAGGTGAACTGAACGCCGCCACGGATGTCGTTGATCGACAGCGCGTCGGAAGCGCCGCTTGCGTCCGTGGTCAATGAGACCGTTCGCCCGTCCGCCAGCGTCGCATCTATTTGCGCATTGGCCAGCGGCGAACCGTTCAGGGTGAAGGTAAACACATGTCTCTCGGACAGCGTCGCCTCGAAGGGCAGCCTTGAATCCAGGAAGGCGCTTGTGGTCGCGTGATACTCCTGGGTGTATTCCATGTCGGTCTTGGCGGCGTCGATGACCGCCTCCGCAACGTCGTCCTCGTCGGTGTCCGCCTGATAAGCCGGTTTCACCGCAGCCAGCGCGCCGAGGCTGTCCGAAGGAAAGCCATCGGCCTGCCCGTTCGGGATCTCCGCTACGCCGGAGAGCGTCAGGCCATAGACTGTGGCGTTCTCCGCGCCGTGCAGCGTGATAGCGTCGTTTTCATATGTGAAGGACAGCGCCTCCCCGTCCATCACTGAAGTGAGCGAAGCTCGGGACAGAGGTTCCTCGAAGGTATAGAATGGGATATCCGCCGCGAACCACGCCAGCAGTGCCAACGCCGCCGCCACGCAGATTGCGATGATTCTTCCTTTTCTCATTGCGCTATCCTCATCTCTTCGTCGTTGCGCTGCCTCAGCATTTCGCAGAACGCCTCCATGCGGATGCGAAGCTGCTCAACGTCCTGCTGCTGGTAATCGGTCTCCAGGCGGAACACCGGCACGCCCAGGAATGACGCCAACGCCTCCACACGAGGCAGCTCAAAGTCATATTCGATCTGGCCCTTCAGTACGTGATAGACGATTCCGTCCACCCGCTGCTTTTCCATGCGGGTCTTTACCGCCGCCAGCAGGCCGCGGTTTTCCGTCCAAGCCCCGGACACCTCCCACGGCAGGCGCTTCTCCGCGACGCGGCGCAGCAGGTCCTCGACCCTTTCAAATCGACGCGGCTGGGGCGAGGGAATCCGCAACTGCATTGAAAGGCCATCCACGCGGTCCACAAGATTCAAGCCAGAAGCCTCCAACAACAGGGGCAGCTTTTCGTTGGGGAAGATCACCGGCGATCCCGCCAACAGTACACGCGGCCTGTCGTCGGACCGAACGTATCGCGCCTTCGCGAGCGCCCGCAGCTCGCCCGTCAGTCGATACATCTGTCTGAGCCACTCCGTGCGATCCGGCGCGTACCAGACGCTTTCGATGATGATCCCCCGCAGGGTGGCAGGGACATACTGAGGCACGGCCAGCGCCGCCTGCCGAAACGCGACGATGCCCTTTTGCAGCCGCCGTTTTTCCTCAATGGTGCTGGCCAAGCGTCGGTACGTGAGCTGCGTATGCAGGTGGCATTCCATGTCATCCACCAGTCGCAGCATGCTTTGTGTCCAGGCTTCCTGACCGGCGCGGGTCGTCCCCTTGGGCGGCATGTCTGCTGCCGAAACCTTTATCCCGCGTCCGCGCAGCAACTGCACCAGCTTGCGCCGGTTATCCGAGCTCAGCGCCGTGACCACCAGCGCATCCTCCGCCAGATTGAAATGAGGATTCAATAGCCAGCCACAGGCGGATCGGCTCACCGGGTCAGCATCCCGCGGCAACAGTGCATCCGACCAATGGGTCGTCTCCAGACTGCCGCCGAGGATGAAGTGTGCCTTCGGATCCATTGCGAGCACCAGTTCCTGGGGGATATCCTCGCCCAGTACAATCAGTCGAGGCTTCTGAGAATTCAGTGCAGCGTCCGAATACGCGCCGCGCATCAGGTCCAGGAACCACTGCGCCTCATGAACCTGCGTGTTTACCGCCTCAATTTCATCCAGTATTTCAAATGCTTCTTTTTCTAACATTGTTTTATCCTCCATAGGTCTGTTGATATTCGGTCGTGGCGCCTTGGGCTTTGCTGCGCCCTTTCATGCAATGCGGGCTGATGAGGCAACAGTTGTGTCGGCAGCCCCCACAACGAAGCGTTGAAAGGAACTGCGCCAGCGTAGGTGGCTCGCCAGAAATTGTCTGCGCAGATGAGACGGTGGAGTCACCGCCCTGTGACCCTTCGCTCATCCCATACTGTGCTTGCGAGCCGGCACTACTCCATGAATCGGAATCAGCGTAGGGACTCATGTTATAAACCTCGCCACCATACCAATCCCCGTGATGGCCGTGTTCCCGGCCACCGCGACCCATCCTGCCGCCGAACTGGGCATAACCGTCGCCGTACAAGCCTGGATTTGCATCGTTTGTTTGAGGTACAGGTGTCGTCTGCGGGATAGTTGTTTGCGATTCCACCGCGGCCACGGGCACGGTCCAGGACTGGATGGCTTCTTTCTGCACATCCTTTCCCTGAAACGCCTGTGCCACTAATCCATAGGCGATACAGACACCGCAGGTACCGGCGGCCAGACGGCGAATGGTTTTATTTATCATGACTGTTGTGCTCCCAGTTGGTTCGAGAGATATCTTCTGACTAAGGAGATTGTATACCCCAATGCTAATGTGAAACTAAAACGAGATGTGACGAACCCGTATTCAATCTAAAAAAACAAAACCCTGTCGCCGGTATATGCGACGGAGTTATCATTTGAAGAACGTCAAGCCCGACAAGTACCAGATGGAATCCTTCGCTCGTGGAATACTTGACATGATGATGAAGGATATGGCAGCGAAGAGGGACAAAGAAAACAAGTAGTAGCCACGAAAAGTGCCGCCCGGCATTCGGGCGGCATCGTCATTCATATATCCTTTAAATAGAGTTCAACCGCCGCTTTCTCTGGGGGTTGGGCTCAGTAAAGGTAACTTTACTGCAATCCAGAATCTGTAGACTGGTGCACCATTTCACTCTACCAGCAGCAGTGCAGACAATATCCATTTCCCACACATATGTCATTCAACCTTCCGCTCTTCTGAGGCCCTTCTCCCAATCCCGGTGTGCGTCATGCCAGCGTTCGCTGTGTGCGCCCAGTGCACCGATCTGGCGCGGGTGC
>JAFZRB010000170.1 GCA_017620115.1 Clostridia bacterium
GCAAAACCGTCGATTTCCACGCGCACCTTCGTGCCGCGGCTGGTGTCGAACATCGGCATGAAGCCGCTGGAGACCCTCTACCTGATCGACTACGCCCCTTCCGGCGGCGAGTCCGCTTTTTCGCTGACCTGGTGAACGTAAAACGAGCTTTCCGGCACGCTGGGAAGCTCGTTTTCATCAGTCGCAGTAAACCGGCAGATTCATGCCTTCCAGCAGCGCCAGCGCCCTGTTCAGGCGGATCGCCATATCATCCGGACGGGCGGGCATCGTATCAGCCTTGCCCAGCGCCCGGTATTTGACGCGCGCCGCGTCGTGATACGGAAGGAGCTTGATCTTTTCCGGGCGGATGCTCCTCAGAAACGCGCCCGTGCGGCGAAGGTTCTCCTTATCGTCGTTGAAGGCCGGGATCAGGGGTATGCGGATCTGAATGGACGCGCCGCGCTCCGCCAGGCGCGTCAGGTTTTCGAGAATCAACTCGTTTCCCTGTCCCGTCGCCTGCCTGTGCTTTTCAGAATCCATGTGCTTGACATCGAACAGATACAGGTCGCAGAACGGCATCGTCTCTTCAAAGGCCTTCCACGGCGCATGGCCGCAGGTATCGACGGCGGTGCGGACGCCCCGTTCCCTGAGCGCCTCCAGCAGCGCGGCGGCAAACGCCGCCTGCATGAGCGGCTCCCCGCCGGACAGCGTCACGCCACCGGTGTCACCGTAAAATATCCGATCCTCAAGCGCGATTTGAAGCGCTTCGTCCAGGGCAATTTCCCGCCCGTACAGCTTTCTCGCGCCTGTGAGGCAGGCGGAGGCGCACCGCCCGCAGCCAACGCAGGGCTCCGAATCCGCCATGCGATGCGGGCAGGCTGCTCTGCAGCGCCCGCAGCCGATGCATTTGTTCCCGAAAAACGCGACTTCGGGTTTGACGCTCTGGCCTTCCGGGTTATGGCACCAGCGGCAGGACAGGGGGCAGCCCTTGAAGAACAGCGTGGTCCGCAGGCCGGGACCGTCGTGAACGGCCATGCGCTTGACATCCATCAACAGGCCGTTCATTGGCACGCCTCGGCCTGCATGATAAACAGATCCTGATACTCCTTCTCCATATCCACGAAATTCCAGTTCCAGCCGCTCACGCGGACCTGCAGGTTCTTATACAGCTCCGGGTGTTTCTGGGCGTCGCGCAGCACGTCGGCATCCAGCACGTTGCCCTGCAGGGCATAGCCGCCCATCCGGATGAAGGCGCGCAGCAGGGCAACCATGGCGTTCAGCCCCTCCTCGCCTTTTGTGACGGAGGGATGCAGCATGAAATCCACCGGCGCGCCCATGGGCATCATCTCCAGATTCAGCTTGGCGCCGGAGAGCATCATGGCGGTCAGTCCGCAGCGATCCTGACCGAAGGCGGCGTCCAGATTTTTGGAGAAGGGTTTGCGGGCGAAGCGTCCGTCCGGCGTAGCCCCCGTGAGCCGGCCAGAGCGGAAGCAGCGGTCTATGGTCTCGAAATGGCACACATAGCGGCTTCCCCGTTTGTTGGGGCGGTTCGCCACACGGTCGATCATCCCCTGCGAAACGGCGACGGCGAACGCGTCCGGTTCGTCCAGGTTGTTGCCGTACTTGTCGGGATCGCTGTACAGCAGCTGCCGCAGCTCCTCGTAGCCCTGCCAGTCGGCGCGGAGCGCGTCCCGAAGGGTAGGCAGCGTGCAGGTGTTCAGGGTAAAGACATGCTTTTTGATCATCATCAGGCAGTCGGCCGTTGTACCGAGCCCCATCATCAGCATCGAGGTCGGGCCGTAGGCGAAGCAGCTTCTGCCCGCTTCCAGGCTGAAAGCGAAGGTTGAGGACATCAGCGGCGCGGGATTCATTTCAGCCATGTTTTCATCGTAGAAATCCGAAATGACCACGGCGCGGCCGATGAGATGATCGATCTGCCGCCAGAAAGCCCTCTGAAAATCATCGAAGCTCCTCATTTCTTCCGCGGCCGGCGTGTCCGCTCCGACCTTGTAACCGGTGAGCGGATCGACACCCTCAAACAGCGCCAGTTCAATCGCCTTGGGGAGGTTCAAACGGCTCTGATTGGCATGCTGCGGCTGGCCGCGCAGGTTGAAGTTGTAACAGCCCTGAGAACCCAACATCCATTCGGCGACCGGCTGCTGATAAGCCTTGCTCATGGACGCGGCGCCGACTTTTGTGTTCATAAACACAAAGGAGCCGCGGCCCTTTCGGATCATATCCATGCATTTTCTGAGAACAGCATCCGGCGTGTTGTCGGAAACGAAGACATGGATTTTCAGATTGTCCAGTTTCGCGTCAAAATAGGCGTCCAAAATGACGTCGGTCAGCTCGTTGAAGGCGGTTTTTCCGAAAAAATCGGTGCCGCCCACAGAAACGGGCTGGTTGTAGTGATGATTCTGGAAATCATAGAGCAGGAAGAAATACTGGAACAACTCGAAGACCTGCTCTCTGGTAAAAGTGCCCGCATACAGGTCGCGCAGGTAATAGGGGTAGAGCAGCCGGTCGATGTCGCCCAGAGAGCGCACCTGCGCGCATTCGACGAACTGCCCGATGAGATGGAACAGATAGATCAGCTGAAGCGCCTCGTAGATATCGCGGGGCGCGCCGATCTCCAGATGTCTCAGACAGCGGACGCGCAGGGGCATCCGTTCGTCCCGGTCGATTCTCTCCTCCGCGAGATCGGCCAGGCGCCCGACAAAGCGGATGCAGGCGGTGAGCATGATCTCAACGGAATCGAAAAAGTCTTTCTGCTCCTGTGAGAGCGCCGTCTTGCGGGCCCGGTATTCTCTGGCGCGTTCCCGCAGGCCGCTGAAGCCCAGCCTGAGCACGGCGTCCCAATTAGGAACCCAGTGCTCATAATCCGCGCTGTACACGCTTGCGCCCGATTCGGTGAAGTATTCCATGGCCTTTTGCACGTCGGGAGCAGCCTGAATCATCTCGTTTGTCCACTTTTGACGCCACTGGTTCACAGCCCTGTTGGGGCCTTCTACATATTTGGGAATGCGTCCGGCAAAATTCGCGCCAAACCAGCATTTCGGATTCACATCCACGGCGCAGTGCTCCAGCACGAACGCGCAGGCGCGCGCTTTAATTAGGGCGTGCGACGAGCCCCGGATGCGGGCGATGGCGGCCATGGCTTCGTCCCGTTCGATGATGCCGGTATCGGGAGCAAAATCAGGATGAGCGTAGAGATCCAGATACTCCCGGTCTGCGTGAAAACGATTCCAGAGCATGGAGAAGCCTCCTGTCATTGCATTTCCAGTTATATTTTACAGCAGTCAACGCGTTTTGTAAAGAAAAAGCGGAAAATGAGCCAAAGGCTTCAGAGTGTGTTTTCTGTGGTCTGAGGCTGCGCCTAATTGAGACCATTCTATTACAGCCACGCGGTTGACAGCGGAAAGGCGTTTGCAATACAATAATGTGACAGACGGTATCGGCCATACGGGCAGCCGCCTGATTGGAAGGAACAAACAAGGCCGCCTTCGCGGCAGCGGGTGATCCATTTCACCAAGCGATGCGTTAAGTGAAGCATTTTTTATTAAGATCAATAAGCGAGGGACATGAATGTGAGCAGGACGATCGAGGTACTTCAAACGATTCTGCCCGTATTGTTGATGCTGTGCGCAGGTATGCTTTGCCGGAGCAGAAAGCTTATTTCACGGGAAGGCGTAAACGCGCTGAAGAACGTGGTGGTGAACATCACGTTGCCGGCGGTGCTTTTGAAGGCC
>JAFZRB010000171.1 GCA_017620115.1 Clostridia bacterium
AGTGAACATGACATCGAAGGAACGTCTCGCCGCGTATATCGCGGGTGAAAAGGTGGATCGCCGGCCCAACCTGACCATCGTGGGCAGCGCCGTGTGCCGCTATGCCGACGGCGGCGCGGGCATGACTGTGGAAACATACTGCAAGGATTACTCGAAGATGGCCGAAGCCGCCGCTGTTGCGGCGCGGGATATGAAGCTGGATTTCATCCAGATCGCGTCAGACCTTTTGCGGGAGGCGGAGGGTTATGGCACGACCATCAACTGGTTTGCCGACAAACTCCCCTCGGCGAAGAAGTATGCGCTGGACGATATCAGCGAAGTCGAGGGCCTGCATACGCTCAAGACCCGCGAAATTCCCCGCCTGTACGATCTGGTCGAAGCGGCGAAGTCGGCGCTTTCCGACCCGGATGTCGATCCCATGGTGCTGGCCGTGGGACCGATGACAGTGGCGGGCAATATTCGCGGCGTGCAGGATTTCCTGGTTGATATGTTCGACGAGCCGGAGCTCTGCGGCCAGCTCCTGGAAATCGTCACCGGCACGACGCTGGACTTCATCGACTGCCTGGCGGAGGCGGGCGTGAAATACGCCTACGTGGCTGACCCGGTGGCCTCGCTGGTGTCGCCGACCGTGTACGAGGAAATGCTCTGGCCGCTTCATAAGAAGATTTTCGCCAGAATGGCGGAGCGTGGCATTGCGGGCCGGCTGCACATGTGCGGCAACACCACGGGCATCCTGCCCTATTCCAGCGTCTGCGGCGCGAAGATCGTAGATGTTGACCACATGGTGGATTTCTCAAAGGCGCTGGACATCGCGGGCGGCAACTGCATACTGAACGGCAACATCGATCCCGTCGCCGACGTCTACACCTGCGAAGCGTCCCACACGAAGGAAGCCATACTGGCCGTTGCGGAGAAGGCCGCAGGCCGCCGCGCCATGTTCATGCCGGGCTGCGAGCTGCCCACGGATACGGCGACCGCCAACATTCTGGCGATTCATGAGGCGCTGAAAGAGATCGGCGGATGATTGCCGAGGGAATCGGCAATATCCTGTCCTGCCTGGGAAATACGAAAAAGCGAGCCTGCCAAATTCGGTAGGCTCGCTTTTGATCATGCGCATGAAGATGGCTGAGCGCACCCGGGGATTCCTCTTCCTCATTGCATATAGGTTTTTTCCCCAATTTCACAAGCACGCCCGATAGATTTCGACGATATCTTCGTTCGTCAGCGCGACAAACGCGTTCGCCAGATATCCGCCCACATTGGCGTGAGCGGCCATTTCTTCGAAGTGCTCCGCGCCAATGTTTAGCTCGGTCAGCGTCATGGGGATGCCGGACTCACGGAAGAAATTCTCCAGCGCGTCGATGCCCGCCAAGGCCAGCGCCAGCTCATCGTCACCGCTCAGTCCCCAGACATTGCGCGCGAACCGCACGAAGCGCCAGGCGCAGGTGGGATCCTTTTTCAAAATATGGCGCATCCACCTCGGCGTCAGGATCGCCAGGCCGACGCCGTGCGTGATGTCGTAGAACGCGGACAGCTCGTGCTCCATCGCATGGCACGGCCAGCCGGTCGACTGCTTGCCGTAGGCAGGAATGCCAGAGCACGCCACGGAGGAATCCGCCATCAGGTTGGCACGGGCGGAGTAGTTGTCCGGCTCGGCCAGGGCGATGGGCAGGTTTTTGATGACCGATTTCAGGATGGTTTCGGCGATGCCGTCGGCCAGGTCGCTGTCCTCCGTGCGTGAGAAGTAGTTCTCGCAGATGTGGCTGATGATGTCCGCGGAGCCCGCCGCCGTCTGGTATTTCGACACGGAGAAGGTGTAGGTCGGGTCACAGATGGACACCGCCGGGAAGGTGTACATATTCCCTAGCTTTTCATTCGTCTTCATGTTGGTGATGACCCCGCCGCCATCGTATTCCGAGCCGGTGGCGCTGAGTGTCAGGATGTCCACCAGCGGCAGCGCCTTCAGCGTGCCATGCCGGGACGCGACCATCTGCCACAGGTCGTCGCCCTCATAGTAGACGCCCGCCGCGATAGCCTTGGAGCAGTCGATGGTGCTGCCGCCGCCCACCGCCAGGATCACATCGATCCGGTGCTCCTTGCACAGCGCAACGCCCTTCTCAACAGATTCGATGCGGGGATTCGGCTCGATGCCTGACAGTTCGACGACGGTGTAGCCTCCGTCATTCAGGATCTTCATGACGGCGTCGTACAGCCCGATCTTCTTGATGGAGCCGCCGCCGTAGGTCAGCAGCACGCGCTTGCCAAAGGGACGCAGCGCATCGTCCAGATGGGAAATCTGCCCTTCGCCAAAGAAGATTCTGGTGGGGATACTGTGAGTATAGTTCAGCATGATTGTCTCCTCCTTCTCCGTATCAGAAATTTCGGGTATCCGGGTCGTTCGCATAACCCACGCAGCCTTTCAGGTCGGCGATGAGCTGAACATCCCCGTCTGTCAGGGTGAAATCGAACACATTGAGGTTCTCCCGGATACGCGAGGGCGTCACGGATTTCGGCAGAGGCAGGTAACCCCGCTGCAGGCTCCAGCGAATGCAGATCTGCGCGACGCTGCGGCCGTACTTCTTCGCCATCTCCTGCATCTCGGGCACGTCGAAGATGCGCCCCGTGCCCAGCGGGCTGTACGCTTCGAGCACGATGTTCCGATCCCTGCAGTACTTAACCGTCTCATCCTGCGTGTCGCCGGGGCAGAGCCGGATCTGATTCACCTGCGGCAAAATTATCGCCGTCTGATACAGCGCGTCCAAGTGATGCGGCAGGAAATTGCTCACGCCAATGGCCCGGATGCGGCCCGATTCCACAAGCTCCTCCATGGCCTTCCAGCTCTCCGCGTTGGCCTGCTGCCAGTGATCCCGGAACGCGATTGGGTTCGGCCAGTGGATCAGGAACAGATCCAGGTAATCCAGCCCGAGCTTGTCCATGGATTCCTCAAAGGATCGCATAGCAAGCTCGTAGCTGTGGTTTTTGTTCCACAGCTTGGTCGTGATAAAGAGATCCTTACGGGGCACGCCGCTGAGCCGGATGGCCTTGCCCACACTGGCTTCATTGCCATAGGCCTGAGCGGTGTCGATATGGGTGTAACCCGCATCGATGGCGCAGCGCACGGCGTCAACAGCCGTGTCGCCGTCGGGCGTCTGCCAGGTTCCAAAACCAAGGCAGGGGATTTCCACGCCGTTTGCCAGCTTGTAGGTATCTTTTTGAGAAGTCATGTGTTCGCCCTCCTTTTCATGCCGACAGGGATCTTGCCGGTATCCGTTCATTATTTCCGTTTACTGATATGAGCCATCACTTCCTCAAGGCTCAGGCCACGCGCCTTCGCAATGCTGGCAATATCCTCATACTCATATTTCTCCCTCGTCACGCCATATCCTGTGGATACTTTTTTCCGCACGGCTCCGAAATCCGTCTGTACGGATTCGACAGCGCGGGAAAGCCTGTGACGGCGGCTGATGTTTTCACGGACGCCCAGCGTTGTGGTATGCCTGAAGATCAAGCCGACCATCGCGTCCCTGTCTTCCTCTCGGCACATGACGCAGAGCAGAACGCCCGGTCGGGATTTCTTCATCTGCGCCGATACGGTATAGACATCCAGCGCGCCGGCGGCGAACAGCTGCTCTTCGGCGAAAGCGATGGCTTCCGCCGTCATATCGTCCAGATTGCAGCAAAGCTCCGCGATCGTATCGCCGGAATCCTCGGTATCCCCAATCAGCGCCCGGACACAGTTCGCGGCGGTGAAGTCTTTTTTACCCATGCCATAGCCGATGGCCGATGTCCGCATCACGGGCATGTCGCCGAATCTGGTGGCAAAGTGTTTGAGGAGCGCCGCGCCTGTGGGCGTGCACAGTTCGCTCTTGATCCCGCCGCCGTAAATCGGCACGTCCCGCAGGATATAGGCGGTCGCGGGCGCGGGAACGGGCAGGATGCTGCCGGACGCGCAGGCCCATGGCCGCGGCGTCCTCGTCGCCCATCATCATCATGTTGAAACGCGAACCCATGATGGTGAA
>JAFZRB010000172.1 GCA_017620115.1 Clostridia bacterium
CCACTCCATCCCGAACTCCGTGTCGCTGGAAAACCTGACGGCGATCGTGGAGGAAGTCAAAAAAGCGGGCAAATCCTGCGAAAATGGATCATAATCCATATATAAAAGGGAACGCGGACAGTATGCCGGCGTTCCCTTTTGGTTTCTTTGCAGATCAATACGACTATTTCGCCGCCTTTTCGGCGTATTCGCGGAAGAGTCTCAGATAGATATAATAGTTCTCCAGCGACACCCCCGGCGGTGTCTGGTGGTCGACGGAGGGGGCGAAGCCGCCCTGCCGCATCACGGGCAGCAGGCGCTCGAACTCGGCGCGCATGGCTTCCTCGCCGTGCGGCATGGTCATCTTGTCGAAATGGCCGATGAAGAGGAAATTGGGGTGCGTCCTGCGGAGCTTTTCCAGATCGACGCCCGCCTGACGCTCCAGCGGCAGTATGCCCTCGATGCCCGCGCGCGCGAACCAGGGCAGCGCCAGCGTGATGTCGCCGTCCGAGTCGATGAACACGCGCGTGCCCCGCGCTCTGATAGCGGGAATCTGTTCCAGATAATAGGGCAGCAGGAATTCGTCGAACAGCGCCTCGGAGAGCATGGGGCCGTTGTTGTAGCTCATGTCCTCGGCGAAGGTCATGAAATCGGGCACGAAGTACTCGCACACCTGCTCGTAAACGCGCCGGTTGTAGGCGGCCAGGTCGCGGTTGATGGCGTGCATCAGCTCCGGCTCGTCGTAGAAGGCGAACAGGTGCGGCTCGATGCCGAGCAGTGTGCGCGGGCCCCAGAACGGCCCCTCCAGCGTGATCCACGTCACGGCGTCGCCCTTTTTCTGCATCTCGGCGATGAAGCGCATGCGCTTGTCGTTCAGCGGATGCTCCGGGTACAGCGTTTTCTTTACGCGCTCGTAGTCCGCCATGGATTCCACGATGGGCGCGCCGTGGTAAGCGGGCTTCGGCGTGGCGGCGGTCGAAAAGCCGACCCACGTCTGCAGATGCAGGTCGAGGCCCATTTGCAGCTGCAGCGCCTCGCCCTCGTAGAGCCCTTCCATCGGGGATATGACAAGCCCTTCGCCCTTCCAGCGGGTCACGGTTTTGTCCCACCAGGTGGCCCATTCCATCATGGGCAGCCGGTCAATCGGCTGGAAATCCATCGTCCTCAAAAAGCGCTCGCGCGTATTCATGACAACACCTCCAGGCAGTTTTCGCGCAGTCCGGCCTTCAGAAGGCCATGCGCACGAACGGACTCGGCTCCGCCGGCGGCAGGCCCAGCAGCTCGCGGCCCAGCTTCGCGTAATAGCGGTAGTTTTCGATGGAAACGCCGTTGGGAATGCGATGATCCAGGGCGAAGACCGTGCCGCCGCCGCGTGCGACGGCGCTCATCTTGTAGGTCAGCTCGCGCTCGATGTCTTCTTTCGAGCCGCGCAGGACGTATTTGTCGATGCCGCCCTTTACGGCGAGGCGTTTGCCGTATTTGCGGCGCGTTTCGATCAGATCCATGCCGGAACCCGGCTCGAAGGGGTACATGACGTTGACGCCGCAATCGAGGAAATCGTCTATCACGGGATTCATGTTGCCGTCGCTGTCCTGCGAGAACAGGCTGCCGCCGTGCAGGCGCACCTCATCCCAGATTTTGCGGTAATAGGGCTTTATGAATTCGCGTATCTGCGCGGGGCCGACCAGCGGGCCGGATTTGCCCGCCAGATCCTCGTGCACGGAGAGGTTGTCAATGACCACGTAATCCAGCGCGCGCTCGAACACCTTCAGCGTGGTGTCGGCCATCACCGAGAGCATGTCCTCAATCATCTCCGGCTCGTCGTAAAAGGCCACGCACAGCCCTTCCTCGCCCAGCAGCTGGCGGGGCTCATCGAAGCCGCCGGGCATGCCGGCGCGCACCAGATAACCTTGTTTTTGCAGCTCCCGCGCGCGCTTCAAGCTCTCCACGTCGATGCGGTCTTCGCTGAACTCATACCAGCGCCGCAGCCTCGCCCAGTCGTCCGGCCCGGCCACGGGATATTCCAGGGGCAGGGGAATGGTGGCGCTCTGCTTGCAGAGGCGGGACTTGCGGCCCATGCCGTCGATGAGAATCTGCTCCTCCAGCGTGTCGCTGATAACCCGAGGCTCGATGCCGGTGACCGCGCCCGTGTTGCAGCCGAGTCTGACGTACTTCACGCTGTCCCAGCCGAACCGGTTCAGGTCGATTTCGTCCTCAGCCACGCCGGCTGCGCGCCATTCCTTCTCCAGCGCGCCAAGCGGCCCGAAGAGCTCTGTGAACATCTCATGCCCGGTGTCCTGAAAGGTCATATGGGCGATATATTCCTCGCGGTTCCAGATCATGCGCGCTCCCTCCAAACGTTTATCGCCGCCATTATTATATCAATTCCCGCGGCGGATGACAAGCGGCGAAAGGCGGATACGCGACAAAAAAACGGCCTGCCCGCGTGTCGCGGACAAGCCGGCCTCCGATGAATGGAGCCTGTCAGCTCAGAAATCCCTTGGCGTGTTCGATGGCGCCCTGCTGGAGCTGTATGAGCCGGTCGCACAGCGCCGCGCTATCAGCGTCCGCGCCCTTGTGCTCGCCGCGCGAGCGCGTCAACTCGGTGACGCCCATGGTGCTGCCCTGAATGAGCAGGTCCGCGAGGTGTTTGGCGCTTTTGTCGGCGATGGTTTGCATCTGTATGCCCATCCACATGCCGGCGCGGGCCATCATGCTCTCAGGCTCGGCCTTCCCGCCCATTTCCACCAGCCGCCGCCCGGCGTCGCGCTCCACGGCCTGATATCCGGCCTGCTCCGCGATGAGCGCCTGGCGGAAAGCGGTGTCGTCGGTCTTGCCCATGACGAGGCGGATGCCCTCGTCGCCGTCTCGCGCCGCGCGCACCACATCCCGCAATAGTTCGATGCTCTGGTTCATGTCTTATTCCTCCCTGTCTGTTTCTGCGCGCCTATTGTTTTCAGAACGGAGGTTTTTTATGTATCGGCGATTATGAAAACATTATGGCTAATTGGGAAATACCATTGCGCCGCGGCGTCCGTCGGGCTATAATATGAACGAGTTATTGAAAGAGGTGGTTCCGAATGACGCATTGTCCCCTGATCCTGATCTGCGATGACGATCCGGTCGTGCATGAGTCCATCGGCCTGTATCTCGACGCTGAAAAATACGAGCATATTTCCGCCTACGACGGCGAGGAGGCCCTCCGGCTGGTCGAGGAGCGTCAGCCCGACCTGATGATCCTCGACCTGATGATGCCGCGCATGTCCGGCATCGACGTTTGCCGCACCATCCGGCTCACGAAGAGTCTGCCCATCATCATGCTCACCGCCAAGAGCGAGGAGATCGATCGCATACTGGGCCTCGAGCTGGGCGCGGACGACTACATCGTGAAACCCTTCAGCCCGCGCGAAGTGCTGGCGCGCATCAAGGCGGTGCTGCGCCGGTTTTCC
>JAFZRB010000173.1 GCA_017620115.1 Clostridia bacterium
AAGTAATTAGCGATTAGCAATTAGAGGGGAGCGAATCTTGCGGCAGAAGGCGGAAGGGGAAGGCAAGCGAAAAAGGGATATGCCTTTGCCGTTCTCCCAATTTCTAATTGCTAATTCATTCCTCGTTCCTCATTACTACCCTCTCGTCTCCCGCCTCGCGGGCGAGAAGCGCAACGCGGGTGACCTCGAGGGCGTCCAGCGCCAGCCTGTCGGCCTCCGGCGTTCCGAGGGCGTCCAGCAAGACGAGCAGGCAGTTCTTTTCCGGCAGCAGCGGCAGCTCGCGGCGCGGCTCCTCGTTTTCGAGGAACACGCGGCCGTCGACGGCCTCCAGCATGCCCCGCGTGCCGGTGACGAGCAGCCGGTCGTCGTCGTGGCGCGCCGCGCCGTCGGGGCGCAGGAAATCGGCGGTCACCGTGCCGATGACGCCGCCCTCCATCTGCAGCATGAGCGCCGAGGTCATCTCCAGCTCGCCGTGACCGCGGTTGCAGCCCCGGTCCTGAACGCCGGCGACCCACTCGCAGCGGCCGCCCAGCTGCAGCACCCAGTCCAGCGCGTGAATGGCCACCCAGGGGATGATGCCGCCGTAGGTTTCGCGCCGGAAGTACAGCTCGGGGCGGCGGCCCAGCTTGTAGCTCTTCCGGCCGTGCAGCTGGCGCACTTCGCCGATCAGGCCGTCGTCAACCGCCTGGCGCAGCGTGTTGAACCACGCGCAGCTGCGCAGGTTGAACATGCCGCCGAGCGCCCTGCCGGAAGCGCGCCAGGCGGCTTCCAGCGCGTCCAGCTGGCCGAACGTGGTGGCCAGCGGCTTTTCGCTGAACACGTGCAGCCCGCGCCGCAGGCATTCGGCGGAGACGGTTCCCGCGTCGCAGAACCAGGGATTGACGACCGCGAGGTCGATGGCCTCGCGATCCAGCATGACGCGCCAGTCGTCGTACAGCGCCGGCTGCGCCCCGGCCCGCCGCGCCGCCTCCAGCGCGGGAGCCATGTTTTCCTTCGGCGATCCCGGCGCCGCGGCCGCGAGCGAAAGCCCCGCTCTGAGCCCCAGCGCCTGCAGGGCGAATCCGTAATGCCCGGAGCACCCGATCAAGGCAATATTCATGCGTTACGCTCCTTCCGTCCGCTGCTTTCATGAGACGATTCCATTATAGCACGAAACGCCCATTTTGCAACAGCGAATGCCGCGGCGCAGGGCGCATTCCTTCAATGCTTTTTATCCAACGAACCGGAATACCTGATTCCAAAAAGGGAGTGATGTTATGCAGAAGGCAGCAATCGTAACCGGCGGCACCAGCGGCATCGGGCTTGAGACGGTGCGCGCGCTGGAGAGAGCGGGCGTGAAGGCGTACGCGCTGAGCCGCCACGCGGTCGAGGGCGTGGAGCACATCGTGTGCGACGTGTCGGACGAGGCGTCCGTGCGGTTGGCGGTGAGCGAGGTCGTGCGGCGGGCGGGGCGCGTGGACATCCTGATCAACTGCGCGGGCTACGGCATCTCCGGCGCGGTGGAATACACCGACCCGTCGGACGCCCGGCGGCAGATCGACGTGAACCTGTTCGGCGCGGACCGCCTGATCCGCGCGGTGCTGCCGGTGATGCGAACGCAGGGGAAAGGGCGCGTGGTGTGCGTCAGCTCCGTGGCGGCCGTCGCGCCGATCCCGTTTCAGGCGTGGTATTCGGCCAGCAAGGCCGGCCTGAACGCGCTGACCATGGCGCTCAGAAACGAGCTGAAGCCGCTGGGCGTGAGCGTGTGCGCGGTCATGCCCGGCGACGTGAAGACCGGCTTCACCGCCGCGCGCGTGAAGTCCGACGCGGGCGACGAGGCGTACGGCGGCCGCGTGACGCGCTCCGTCGCCAAGATGGAGCACGACGAGCAGACCGGCATGAGCGCGGCCGCGGCGGGTGAGAAGATCGCCGCCATCGCGCTGAAGCGCCGCGTGAGGCCCTATTACGCGCTGGGGCTGAGCTACAAGGCGTGCTGCGCGCTGATCAAGCTGCTGCCCGCGCGCACGGCCTGCTGGGTGATCGGGCGGCTGTACGCCTCATGACGCGGATATATTTATTTGAACCCGCGCGTTACATGACGATATCCGGCCGCTGGGCGGTTTCGCGCAGGATATCGCGCCAGTCACGCGAGCAGTCCCACAGGGATTCGGCGAACAGCGCCGCTGGCAGCGGGATCCCGCGCTCAAACAGGCCGTCCTCCAGGAGGTTGTAAAGAGCCGTGTTTTCCTGCGAGGCGTACTGCCGCGCGGTTTCGAGGCATTTCTCGCCGTGCGCCAGCCATTCGCCCTGCACGTAGCGCCAAACCTGCCGCGCCAGGGGCAGCCGCGCCGAAATCGCGCTCTCGCTGGCGCAGCCCAGCAGCGCCGGCCCCGTCTGGTGTTCGAAACGGCCCCAGTCCAGCTGCGTCATGCTCTTGAGCACCGCACCGGTGGGGGCGCCGGGTCGCAGCGCGAGCAGCCGGTCGGTGAAGGCGCGTGTGCCCGCCGGGTCGCCCACGCGGTCGGGCAGGGAATGATAGGGGAAATCGCCGCAGTTCTCCCAGATGATCGCCACCCGCGGATCCACCCGCGCGATGTATTCCAGCCGGTTCTTTACGGAATTTGCGTGCAGGCCGAACAGCAGGCGCAGGCCCGGGCGCCTTTCCAGCAGGCGGCCCGCCGTGCGGTTCACGAATTCAGTCACGGCCTCCGCGATGAGCCGGCCGTCGAGCGTTTCGCTTCCGGTCTCGGTGA
>JAFZRB010000174.1 GCA_017620115.1 Clostridia bacterium
CCAGCACGGATTCATCCTGCATGTCGATCAGCTGGGCTTTCAGGGAAGAAGAACCGGCGTTGATGATGAGTATTTTCATGGGAATCATGCCTCCTCCGCCGCGCGCGCGGCGATTCTGTGAATCAGCCCTGCGCCTGCGCGGCGGTGATGGCCACGGTGGCGACGATGTCGTCCACGGAGCAGCCGCGGGACAGGTCGTTGCAGGGCTTCGCGATGCCCTGCAGGATGGGGCCGTAGGCCTCGGCCTGGCCGAGCCGCTGCGCCAGCTTGTAGCCGATGTTGCCGCTCTGCAGATCCGGGAACACCAGCACGTTGGCCTTGCCGGCCACGGCGCTGCCGGGCGCCTTCAGCGCGCCCACGGAGGGAACCAGCGCGGCGTCGAGCTGCAGCTCGCCGTCCAGCATGAGGTCGGGCGCCATTTCATGGGCGATGCGGGTGGCTTCCTGAACCTTGGTCACGTTGTCGTGCTTGGCGCTGCCCTTCGTGGAGAAGGAAAGCATGGCCACGCGCGGCTCGATGCCGGCCAGGCTGCGGGCGGAATCCGCCGCGCCCAGCGCGATGTTGGCCAGCTCCTCGGCGGTGGGGTTGGGCATGACGGCGCAGTCGGAGAAGATCATGATGCCGTTCTCGCCGAACTGGGGCAGGGGCGACTCGATCAGGAAGCAGCTGGACACGGTCTTCATGCCGGGCTTGGCCTTGATGATCTGCAGCGCCGGGCGCAGCATGTCGCCGGTGGAGTGGATCGCGCCGGACACCAGGCCGTCGGCGTCGCCCGCCTTCACCATCATGATGCCGTAGTACATGGGATCGGCCACCAGCTTCGCGGCCTGCTCCTCGGTCATGCCCTTCGCCTTGCGCAGCTCAAAGAGCGTCGCGGCGTAGCCCGCCGCCTTGTCGGACGTCGCGGGATTGATGATCTCGATGCCGTCGATGTTCGCGCCGTACTTCGCGGCGACCGCCTTCACCTTCTCGGGATCGCCCAGCATGATGATCTTCGCCAGGCCCGCCTCGACGACCTTCGCCGCCGCCTGCACGTTGCGGTCTTCCTCGCCCTCGGGCAGAACGATGGTCTTCACGTCCGCCGCGGCCTTCGCCTTGATTTTGTCGATGATAGCCATGATGTTTCCCTCCACATATTCAAAATTGGTTGCTCAACAGGATTCCCAAGCGAAATCAGTATACAATATTTGCCGTATTAATGAAAGAACAATACGGTAAATTAATTACGTCGTCCGGCAAATCGAAGAGGCAAAGCCGTTCAATAGAAACGTTAGCGCGTCATAAGGACTCGGCTCCCCTGCAAGGAGAGCCTATGCCGCGTCACTCCGGCAGCCTGTTCTCGCTCAGAAGCTCGAACATCTCGTCGTCCTCGGAGCCGAAGGAGGCCATGTCGATGGTGCGCAGCGCCAGCGTCACGTCGGCGGGGTTCTGGCCGAAGAAATCCAGCGCGCCGATGGTCACGCGCATGTCGTTGAGCTCCGTCACGCGGCCCATGTATTCGTTTTCGCCGCACCAGAGGGTGATGACGCGCCCCTCGGCCATGACCTTGCGGCACATGGCATGGAACAGGTCTTCGTCCGGCGCGACCTCCAGCGTCTCGCGGGGCTTCTCGCCGCGCAGCAGCAGCAGCCGGCGCAGGCGTTCGGAGTATTCGTCCTCGCCCAGCACGGTGCTCACCTCGGTGAGGCGGACGCCCATCATGCCGTCGTAATGCCCCACGGGGGAGACGGTGTCCAGCACCACCTGGCGCGGGTTGATGTGGGCGATGTAGCCGGCGATGAAGTCGTCGGGGTTCTCGGGATCCACGAACAGCGAGGCCAGCACGTTCATTCTCTGATACAGGCTCAGCTGATAATGGAAAAATCCGTCGTTCATAGTCAATGTCATTCTCCTTGAGAAATATCGAGCGCGTAATAGAAATACCGGCCCAGCACGTCGCCCACCCGCAGGCAGGGCGTACCCTCCAGAACGGGCAGCTGCAACAGCGCGTTCAGCGCGGGCTTCTGGCGCAGCCGGAAATCGCCGGCGTAGGCCTTGAACACGCCCTCGCGCAGGTAGCCGACCGACCAGTTGTCAACGGCGTCCAGCCCGCTGAACAGCCGCGCGCAGACGCCCGGCTCCACCTCGTATTTTTCCAGCCGCACGTCGTAGAAGCCGATGCCCGGCAGCACGGCGGCCTCCGCGAGGGGCTCGCCCGCGCAGGGCGGCGCGGTGTAGACGGCGCTCGCGCCGGCCATGCGGCGGCGGGTGGTCTGCAGCGCGTAGGCGTTCAGGTCCGTTCCGATAAAGCGGCGGCCGCTGCGCCAGGCGGCTTCCAGCGTGGTGCCGGAGCCGGAGAACAGGTCGCACACGATGTCGCCGGGTTTGCTGCTGCTGAGGATGATCCGCTCCAGCAGCCGCATGGGCTTCTGGGTGTCGTAGCCGGTGCGCTGCGGGTCCTTCTGCTGCAGGTGGCTCACGTCGTCCCACACGTCGCCGGGGAAGGCGGGCTCGTCGTCGTAGTAGGTGTAGATTTTGCCGCCCGATTTGATGGAGCGGTACACGCGGCCGTCGGCGTCCACGTGGCGCTTCATGTGGTTGCGCCGCGCGTCCTGCCGCGATATGGGCACGCTGTCCAGGTTAAAGTAGTATTTGCGGCTCTTGCGATAGAACAGGATCACGTCGTGCTTGCGGCTGAAGAAGCGCCGCGCGCGCCCGCCCGTCTGATACGACCAGATGATTTCGTTCAGGAAATTCGCCTCGCCGAACACCTCGTCCATGATCAGCCGCAGGTGCGCGTGCATGCGGAAATCCACGTGCAGGAAGATC
>JAFZRB010000175.1 GCA_017620115.1 Clostridia bacterium
GCCGGAACCGACGCCCGAGCCCGAGCCTTCCGAGACGCCGGAGCCCACCAGCCGCCCTACGCCGACGCCTGATCCCAACGCCGCGCGGGCGACCGCAGCGACTTCCCCGGGCGCGACGCCTACGCAGACGCCGCTGCGGCCCACGCCCACCGTCCAGACCACGCTGTTCGCGTCCGTCACGCCGACGCCCACCATCGCGCCGGTGACCACGCCGGATCCGAACGCTACGCCCACCCCGTCGCCGACGCCTTCGCCGACGCCGACGCTGGCGCCGACGCCCTCTCCCGAACCCACGGTTGATCCGGCGCTGATACCGCCCCTGCGCAGCGTCGGCGACGTGACGGTATGGCATACCACCAACGGCAAATGGTATCACGCGCGCAGCACATGCGGCACGATGAGCAACGCCGGCAAGTATACGCTGTCGGATTCCCTGGCCGCCGGACTCACGGCCTGTCCGTACTGCAATCCCATCGGCGCGGACGCGCTGCAGGTGGAGAACGCGGTCTATGTGAGCGGGGACTACCGCTGGCATACCAACTTCGATTGCGAATCCATTTCGGGCGATTGGACGCTCATGCCGCTCGATAAGGCGCGCGCCGACCGGACGCTGATCCCCTGCGACGCCTGCGGCGCCGTCTATTATATCGACGGCATGCCGGCTTACACATCGGCCAATATGCCCGCGGCGCCCTCCTCGATCACCTCGATCACCGCAATTTCAAACGGCGATGAGCTGGTGTACGTGAGCGACCGCAACATCTATTATCACCGCACGTCGTCCTGCCCGAACGCGGCGGGCGTCAATCTGCGTCCCACTCATCTGAGCGAGGCCCTGCTGGACGGAAAGACGCGCTGCCCGCTGTGCGAGCCGCCCGAAGCCATCCTTCAGAACGAACAGCCATAAGGCGAAACCACAGAACGCCCCCTGCATCCCGTGAGCGGATACAGGGGGCGTTCTGCGCAATGGCGTGAATCAGTCCAGCAGCAGGCGGTCGCGGAAGTAGTCGTGCATGAGGCCGTTGCTGGCCATGACGTCGCCCGAAACGAGGCAGTCCGGGCCGTTCTTCCAGCCGGTGACCGTACCGCCCGCCTCCCGTACCATCAGCACGCCCGCGGCGATGTCGTACAGGTGAAGCCGGGGCTCGAAGAACGCTTCCACGCGGCCGCAGGCCACGCAGCACAGATCGAACGCCGCCGACCCCGTGCGCCGGAAATCATTGACCTGAAGCACCAGCTCGCACAGCTGCGGCAGCACCTTCCGCGCCACCTCCGGCTCGCGGTGAATGAAGCTCATCGAGGCCACGGCCTGCATCGGGTCGTTCACATCGGAAACGCGTATGGGTTTCCCGTTCAGGAACGCGCCTCCGCCCCTCAGCGCCGTGAACATCTCGCCCAGCGCCGGCGCATACACCACGCCGACCTCGATTTCCCCGCCGCGCATATAGGCGATGGAGATCGAAAAAAGCGGAATGTTTTTGATGAAGTTGGTCGTTCCGTCGATGGGATCGATCACCCACATGCCGTCGTTCTCCCCGCTCACGCCCGTTTCTTCGCCGTAGAATCCGTCTTCGGGGAAACGGGCGTGCAGCGCGTCGATGATCATTTTCTCGGACGCTCTGTCCATGTCGGTCACGAAATCCTTGGCCGCTTTGTTCTCGACGTGGAAGCCGTGCCGTTCGAGCAGCATGGCTCCCGCTTGACGCGCCGCATCCTGCGCCGCTTCCAGTCTCAACCGCATATCCATGATGATAGACGCCTTCCTTCGCATTTGTTTATCTGCCTCAACGGGCGGCAATCCAGTCGCGCGCCACGGCGAAGAATTCGCGCGTGTAGTAGTTGACCGGGGTAATCCACGCGCACCGCGAAGGATTGCCCGTCACGTTTTTAAGTCCCAGCGAGCGCGCGGTCTGCAGCGCGCGGTAGATGTGATAGCCCGTCGTGGTAATGACCACGGGCGCGGCTTCATCGCTTATGAACGCCTTCGCGAAGGCGATGTTTTCCTCGGTGCTGGTCGATCTGTCCTCAATGACGAGCCGGTTCGGATCGATGCCCCGCGCGACAAGCCCCTCATATATGGACTGCGCTTCGCTCATCGGCTCGTTCGCGCCCTGGCCGCCGCAGAGGATGGCCACTGTGTTTTCATTGGCGGCCAGGTATTCCGCGGCCTTTTCGATGCGGAATTCGAGCAGCACGGACGGCCCGTTCTCCTTTACCCGCGCCCCCAGCACCAGCATGTAATCGGCGTTTGGAGCGGGTTTCGCGAAGCTCCCGGCCACGACGCGGGCCGTTACGCCGATAAACAGCGCCAGCGCGGCGGCGATGAGCGCGGCCAGCGCGGCGGACAGGCGTTTCTGCGCCTTCCGGCTCTTTTTGCCGACGCGGCCCAGCGCCCAGGACAGTCCCAGGCAGAGAAGGCCCAGCGCCGCCCAGAACAGCGCGAAGTTAAGCCCGAAGCCCAGATAAAGCAGGAGCGCCGCGTAATAGGCCAGCGAACAGACGCCCGCAATCCTCATAAGCCCTATCATGATCCGTGAAATCTTCGCCGGTTTTCTGTCTTTTCGCTTCATGGTCATCCTCCCCGTTTTTGCCCTGTTTTCACAGGCGCGGCCTTCGCTCCGCTCCGGAGATCCCGTCAGGGCTCGAGGCGGCTGAAATCCAGCGTCGCGAAGTAATCCTCGGGCGTCTCGGGGCGGCGAATCTGCCGGAAGCTTCCGTCTTCCCGCAGCAGCACCTCCGCCGAGCGCAGGCGGCCGTGGTAGTTATAGCCCATCGAGAAGCCGTGCGCGCCCGTATCGTGGATGGCGAGATAATCGCCGATGCTGATTTCCGGCAGCATGCGGTTGACGGCGAACTTGTCGTTGTTCTCGCACAGCGAGCCCACGATGTCGTAGAGATGGTCGCACGGCTCGTTCTCCTTGCCGAGCACGGTGATATGGTGATACGCGCCGTACATGGCGGGGCGCATCAGGTTCGCCGCGCAGGCGTCCACGCCGATATAGTGGCGATAGGTGTTCTTCTCGTGCACGGCGCGCGTGATGAGCCAGCCGTTCGGCCCGGATACATAGCGTCCGAGCTCCGTCACCACGCGCACGTTCCCGCCGACGCGCGCCGGAGAGAGGATCTCATCGAAAGCCGCGCGCACGCGCTCGCCGACCAGATCGATATCCACCGCCGTTTCCTCCGGCCGGTAAGGGATGCCCACGCCGCCCGACAGGTTGATCATGAAGAATTCCGCCCCGAGCTCCTCGTGCAGCTCGACCGCCGTTCTGAACAGCAGCCGCGCCATCGTGGGATAATAGTCGTTGTCGGTCATGTTGCTGGCCAGGAAGGAGTGGAGCCCGAATCGCTTCACGCCCTTGCGCATCAGCCGCCGGACGCCCTCGGTAAGCTGCTCCCGCGTAAAGCCGTATTTGGCGTCGCCCGGGCGGCCCATCACGGCGTTGCCCACCACGAAGTCCCCGCCCGGATTGAAGCGGCAGCATATCTTTTCCGGCAGACCGCCGTGCGCCTCAAGGAAGTCGATGTGCGTGATGTCGTCCAGATTGATGATCGCGCCGAGTTTGCGCGCGTACTCGAACTCCTCGGCGGGCGTCTCGTTGGAGGAAAACATGATTTCGTCGCCCGAAAAGCCCACGCGCTCGGCCAGCATCAGCTCCGTGAGCGACGAGCAGTCCACGCCGCAGCCCTCCTGGCGCAGGATGTTGAGGATCACCGGGTTCGGCGTGGCCTTCACAGCAAAGTATTCCTTATAGCCCGCGTTCCAGCCAAAGGCCCGGTTCAGGCCGCGCGCCCGCTCCCTCAGTCCCCTTTCGGAATAGAGATGAAAGGGCGTCGGTATTTCGGCGCTGATTCTGCGAATCACATCGAGCGATGGACAGGTCTTTTCCGTCATGGTCGTATCTCCCGCTTTCTTCTGTTCGGAGCCGCCTGAGTTCCGGCTCAGCGGCCCAGTTTCTTAAGGATCATGTCTTTCGCGACGTCAATCTGGCGCACCCTGAGCGCCAGCGCGGCCGCGATATACGCGATGAACGACGCGCCCGTACCGGCGACGAGGCGTATGAACGAACCCATGCTGTTCTGCGCCGGCGGCATAACGCGATCCAGAACGATGCAAACGAAGGCGCACAGCGCCGCGGCGATGCCTGTTTTGATCAGCTCTTCGAGCGTGCGGCGTCCCCTGAACCGGCCGATCTTCCGGCGCAGCAGCATCAGAAGCGACAGCGCGCCGACCGTCGCGGACAGCGACGTGGCCAGCGCCAGCCCGCCTACGCCCATCACGCGCACCAGCAGCACGTTCAGCAGGATGTTGAGCGCGACCGTCGCCATGGCGTTGATCATGGGCGTGCGCGTATCCTGGCAGGCGTGGAACGCGCGGTTGAGAATATCGCGCATGCCGAAGCTGAACACGCCCACGATATAGAACAGCAGCGCGTACGCCGCCGTCGAGACGGAATCCTCGCTGAACACGCCGTGGCGGTAAGCCAGGCGAATGACATCCTTCGACATGACGGCACCGACCACGATGACCGGGAAAATCACCAGCGCGACCAGCTCGGCGCACTGCCGCACGATCTTGCCGACGCCCTTGTGGTCGTGGCTGGCCGTGCGCATGCTCATGCGGGAGAAGGTGATCGTCTCCAGGGGCACCAGAACGACGCCCACCAGGAAGGTGATCAGCCGGAACGCGAGGCTCATGCAGGACAGATGCCCTTCCGGCAGGCCGGTCGCGAGCATTTTGTCGACCATATGGTTGAGCTCGTTGACCGCCATGCTCAGCACGGCCGGGCCGGCCAGCGCCATGAGACGCCGGAACACCGGATCCGAAAGATCGAACGACAGGCGGTATTTCATCAGCCCCTTCATGGCGGGCAGCAGGATGACCACCTGCAGGATGCCGGACACGAACACGCCCCACGTCAGCGCGTGAATGCCATGGCTGCGCGAAAAGCCGATCGTGGCGATCAGCAGCGCGAACGTCAGGGGAAAACCGGTCAGCTGGGCCGCGAGATACTTTTCACGCGCGTTCAGGATGGACGAAAGCACGATGCTCGTCACCAGAAAAGGCAGCGACGGCAGCATGCGCCTGAGAAGCTCCGTCGTGAGCGCCTGCTTCCCGGGATCAAATCCCTGCGCCGTAAGCCGGACCAGCGATCCGGCCAGCCAGAACATGAAAAACGACACCGCCAGGGAGAAGACCGCGAACAGGTTGATCACATTGCTGCCGAAGCGGTCGAGGCGCCGAGGCGGGCCATCCTTCTGAAGCTGCACATAGAGCGGCACCAGCGTGGAGGTGATGCAGGAATTGAACAGCAGCACGGGCACATAGTAGAGGCTGTAGGCCATGTTGTAGGCGTCCATCTCCGTACCCGCGCCGTAATAAGCGGTCATGACGATCTCCCGCAGGAAACCGCCCGCCTTGCTCACAAAAATCACCAGTGTGACCGCCATGGTCGTCTGCAGGAGCGATTTTTTCTTTCCGGACACCGGTAATCAGCACCTTCTTTGTCAGTTGGCTTTCGTAAGAGCTTATTCAAGCGCTATACAGTATAACACACCCTGGAAAAATCAACAAGACGGCCGGGTTAATTCCTCATTTTCTGTCAAACGCCGGTTCGGCGAAGCGTCAGGCTGTAAACGACCGCGGCCCGCGGAAAGCGGCTTCGCCAGCCGTAGGCCAGCCAGTCGCCGATGGTCGCGAACCGCGCCGCGGCGCGCCTGCCGTAGCCGAAGGGATCGACGGCCAGCCGCTGGCACAGAGCGGTCAGGTCGTTCAATCCCGCCGTGAGCTCGCTCAGTGCGAGGTTCTCGTCAAAGCCGCCGCTCGCGGCTTCCACGGCCACGACAAAGGCGACGTCTATGCGGGGCGCTTCGCCGCTCAGGTCGATGACCGCGTTCAACGGACCGCGCCGGCTTACAAAAAGCGTCGCGCCGCCGAGCTTCATGGGCATGCTTTCCCCGTCGCCGCGGACGAGATTCAAAAGCTGCGTCTCGCCGCCGGACAGTTTGCCGGCCATCACCCCGCCTCTGAACAGCGCCGCGCCGAAATACTCGTCGCGGTTTTCGCCTGAGCGCGCCAGCTGACCGGCCTCCGCGTCTTCGGCGCTTTTTCCCGGCGCGGGCGTCTCTTCCTCCGCCGTCGCGGCCAGGATCGCCACGGGGTCCTCGTAGAAAGAGTTGGCCGCATAAAACGTTTCGGACACCGTGGTTTGCGGAATGCCTCCCAGCTGCCCGTAGCGCTTCATGGCCGTGACGATCGTGTCGGACAGCCTGAGCCCGATAAGCGGCTTCTGCTGAGCCATAAAATCCCGTGCCGAACCCGCCGTGACGACCAGATAGGCCTCGCCGTTGATCCTGCCTGACAGCTTGATCTCCCGAAGGAGCCCGGGAAAACCGCCGGCGGACGCGAGCGTTTCCGAAACGATCAGGCTCTTGATTTGCGTGAGGTTCACGGTGCGCGGAACGGCGGCGTTCAGCGCGTACATCGCCGACGCGAAATCGGCCCCGGAGGCGGAGGAAATCAGGTAATCGCTCTTGTCCTCGTCTCCCACCTTTCCCCCGTAGCTGGGATACTGTATGGATACCGTCATGCCGCCCTCTTCGCCCTGATCCAGCGCCAGCGATACCACGAACGCCTGCCCCTCAACCTGCGCCGCCTCGCTGCAGCCGGCCAGCAGCGCCGCAGCCAATACGAGCGCCAGCCCTCTTTTCATGGCGCGTTCCTCCTCTTCACAGGCGCTGTCATCAGCGCCGCGGACACCAGCGCGGCCGGGTAATAGAATCGGGCGGCGTCCTGAGCCGCCTGTTCAGCGGTCAGGGCGCTGAGCGCCAGCGCCGCGGCCGCCGCGCCGCACAGTATCACGCAGGCCGGCAGCTTCAGGCGCGGCGCGGCGACGGAGAGCGCCGAAGCCGCCGTCATCAGCTCGAAACCCGTGATCAGCAGCCCGCCGAACATCATCAGCACGAAGATCATCTCAGCGGCGAGGCCGTTGCGGCCGCTGTCCAGCAGCAGCTCGATGCGGATGAGCCGGCCGGTCGGCAGGCCCGGCATGGCCGGAATGAGCATGCCGAAAAGCAGGAGCGCCGCCGTGCAGAGCCCCGCCGAACGGGCCAGCGCGGCCGGCAGGCGTTTCGGCGTTTCGCCGTCCAGCAGGTACATACCCAGCGCGGCCATCGTCATGCAGCCGGCCGGGCGCAGCGCGCAGCGCAGGATTTCAGGGCCTCCCGGCCCCAGCGGCGGCAGGAGCCATCCCGGCCGCATTTCTCCCAGCTGGAGCAGCAGCACCAGCGCCGCCAGCGCCAGCGCCGCCCGCCGCCAGATGACCGCCGACGCGCTCAGCGCGCCAGTCCCCATCAGGCATACGGCCAGCGCCGACGCCAGCAAAGGCATCGAAAGCGCCGTCACCGAATGATCGTTCAGCGCCGCGTAGCCCACCAGGGCGGCGAAAAGCCGCGCCGATACGGCCGCGTCGTAGACCGTCAGCGCGGCGAGCGCCGCACAGGCCGCGCGGCCGCGCGGCGTGCCCTCGAGCCTCGTCCGGCCCGGCAATTCTTTTCCGGGGCCACGGCATAACAGCAGCCACACGGGCAGGCTGAGTCCGGCTCCCGCGAGCGCGCTCAGCCAGCTCGCCGAATACGCGCCGGGCTGGTCGATCGCCATCAGCGCGAACACGCGCAGTATCATCGCGGAACCGCCCAGCAGCGCCACGCCGCGCGCCTGTCCCGCAGCTTCAGTTCTCACGGCCCGCTCCGTCCTTCCGCGACTTCAGCGGCCCGCGCAGTATGATATCCGCGTTATGCGGCCTGTGCGGAGTGACCGGCGCGAGAAACGGCTCTCCACAGGATGTTAACCATCCCAGATAGGCGCACAGAAGCCACGTGCCCAGGCAGACGCCGTACAGTCCCCACAGCGCCGCCAGCGCCACAAATCCCAGCCGGAGCAGCTGCATGCCCACGCTCACGCCGTAGTCCGGAATGGAATAACTGCCAAGGCCCGTCAGCGCGATCACGATGATGAGGATGGGGCTGATGATAGAGGCCTCGACCGCCGCCTGGCCCAGAATCAGCGCGCCGACAATGCCCAGCGCGGAGCCCAGCTGGTTCGGAATGCGCGTGCCCGCCTCGTTGAGAAGATAGAACGAGGCTTCCATGAATATTATCTCGGCGATCACGGGAAACGGCACGCGGGCGCGCGTTTCGGCGATGGAGGTGAGCAGGTTCAGGGGAATCATATGCGCGTGATATATGGTAATCGCCACATACAAAGCGGGCAGATACAGCGATACCAGCGCGCCGATTGTCCGCACGGCGCGCAGGAAAACGCCATACGGCCAGCGCATGAAGGTATCGTCCGAGGCGTGCAGCAGGTGAAACAGCGAAACCGGCGCGATCAGCGCGTATGGCGAGCCGTCCACGATCAGCGCGACTTTTCCTTCGATCAGGCCGGCGGCCGCGCGGTCGGGACGCTCCGTCTGCAGCATCTGCGGAAACACGGAGAAGGGGTGATCTTCTATGAGCTGCTGCACATAGCCGCTTCCGGGACACACGGCTTCCCCGATGCCCCTGAGCCGTTTCCGGATCAGCGCCACAGTGTCGCCGCGCGCCGCGCCCTCCAGATACATGAGCGCGACCTGCGTCGGACAGCCCGCGCCAACCCAAACGTATTCGGAAACCAGCGCTTCAGTGCGCAGAATGCGCCGCACCAGGGTGACGTTTGTCTTCATGTTCTCCACAAACGCCTCCTGCGGGCCCTGCACCACCGATTCGGACTGGGTGGTGCTCACGCCGCGCCTTTCATAGCCGCGCGTCTCCAGCAGAAGCGCGGCCTCTTCCCCGTCCACCATGAGCGCCGTGCGGCCGGAGAGCACGGCTTCCACTGTTTCCTTCACAAGCCGGGCGGTTTCAACGCCGTCGATTTCCAGCACGCGCTTTTTCAGATCATCGAGGCGCTTTCCGGCGCCGGCGTCCCGCCCCCGCTCCATACAGGGACGCAGGACGCACTGATCGATCGTCTCCCGACCCGCCATCCCATCCAGAAACACCGCGCAGGCGGGCACACGGTCGATCTCGAACTCACGCAGCACCAGGTCCTGATTGACCCGCGCGTTCATCACCGTCCTGATCATGTCGAGGTTTTCACAAAGACACGCGCCGAGCGGCGAACGCATCAGCGCCGCTTTTGTCTCCTCCCGCATGATTCCGCCTCCTTTTTGACAGGCTCACACGCCAAGTATGCGCCGCTTTCCGCGAATTATACGAAATTTCGCGTTCGCGCACAGTTAGTCTTTACTATCTGCGCTCATTCATAGTATAATAGAATATAACTCTGATGCACATACTTTTCACAATCGGGAGGAAAGTCACATGCCGTTTACCGTTCGCTGGCTGGGACAGGGCGGTTTTCTCTTCAGACTGGGCGAGAAGACGCTGGCCGTTGATCCCTATCTGTCCGATTCCGTGGCGCAGACAGACCGTTTCCGCCGCATTGTGCCCATTCCGATTCAGCCGGAAGCGCTGTCCTGCGACATGGTCGTCTGCACGCACGATCACCAGGATCATCTCGACGCGGACACCATTTCAAAAACCAGCCTTCCCCTTTACGCCGGGCCGGATACCTGCATCGCGCATTTCAGGGCTCTGGGCATTGACGACGGCCGCCTGCAGCCCCTGAACGCCGGCGATACCGTTCCGCTGGGCGACGCGCGCGTAACAGCCCTTTTCGCCCGGCACACGGAGGATTCCATCGGCGCGCTGATCGAGTACCGGGGTCTTCGCCTGTATGTGACGGGCGATACCGAATACGACGAGCGCCTGCTGGAGGCCGCGGGGCTTCACGTCGACATACTCTTCATCTGCATCAACGGCCGCCTCGGAAACATGAACGCCCAGGACGCCGCGCGCGTGGCCAGGGGCGTTAACTGCCGCCTGGCGGTGCCGATGCACTACGGCATGTTCGCGGAGAACACAGAAGATCCCGCCGTGTTCGTCGAGGCCATGAAGGGCAGCGGTATCCCTACCTTCGTCATGGATTTCGACACGGAGTACAGCGTGCCGCTCCTGGCGGAGCGATTCGCGATCAATCAGGCAACCTGAACACCAGCGACATTCTTTAGATATGGGGTGATATCATGACCATACACGATATGGTTGACGTTCTCAACGCCAGAGTGCTTCGCGGCGGCGACAAGCTCGACACGCCCGTCCACACGGCCTGCTGCTCCGACCTGATGAGCGACGTTCTGGCCTTCGTCGATGAGAAGACCGTGCTCATCACCGGCCTGACCAATCCGCACGTCATCCGCACCAGCGAAATGCTGGATCTCAAGTGCCTGGTGTTCGTGCGCGGAAAGGTGCCCTCCGAGGATATCCTGGACAGCGCCGAAGAACAGGGACTTGTGGTCATCACCACAAAGCTGACGGCATTCAGCGCCTGCGGGCTGCTCTACGACGCCGGCCTCAGGGGCGTTCCCGTCCCCACGGCCTGGGATTCGGAGGAAAACTGATGGAGGAATTGTTTCGCATCACTTATCCCGTGGCCGCCGCCGATTACACCAGCGCCGGCAAAGCCAGCGCGGATATCAAGCGCCGGCTCAAGCAGCTCGGCGTCGGCGGCGACGTGCTCCGGCGCGTGGCCGTGGCCTCATACGAGGTTGAGCTGAACCTGGTCATTCACTCGATGGGCGGCGAGCTCTGCCTGACCGTTTTCCCGGACGCCGTTCAGCTGGTTTCGTCCGACGTCGGCCCGGGCATCCCCGATCTGGACATGGCCATGCGCGAGGGCTATTCCACCGCCAACGAGGAAGCCCGTTCCCTGGGCTTCGGCGCGGGCATGGGCCTGCCCAACATGAAGCGCAACTCCGACGATTTCAGCATCGAAAGCGTGCTGGGAACCGGAACGACGATCACAATGCGGTTCAATCTGCCGGCCTGACCGCCGGCGAACCGCAAAGGAAAGGCGGTTGGAAACAACCATGCAGGAAGATAGACGCTATCATTCCGTTCGTTTGGACAAGGATCGATGCAAAGGCTGCACGAACTGCCTCACCCACTGCCCCACGGCGGCGATCCGCGTGCGCGGCGGCAGGGCGCATATTCTGGACAACCTGTGCATCGACTGCGGAGAATGCATCCGCATCTGCGAGTATCACGCCAAGGTGGCGTTTACCGACGTCATGGCCAACATCAAGGCCTATAAATACGCCATCGCGCTGCCCGCGCCTTCCCTTTACGGCCAGTTCCGCGGCCTCACCCGCCCGGAATTCGTGCTGGAAGCGCTCAAGCGGGTCGGTTTTGACGACGTATTCGAGGTGGCCCGGGGCGCGGACATCGTCACGCGCGCCATCCGCGAGCGGCTGAGGGAGCCGGATCTGCCCAAGCCGCTGATCTCTTCGGCCTGCCCCACGGTCGTGCGGCTCATTCAGGTGCGCTTTCCCGAGCTGATCAACCACATTGTGGATATCCGTCAGCCCATGGAGGTCGCCGCCTCCGTGGCGCGCGCCGAATTCTGCAAGAAGCACCGTTGCGACCCCTCCGACGTGGGCTGCTTCTTCATAACGCCCTGCCCGGCCAAAATGACGGCCATCCGCACGCCCATCGGGCAGAAAAAATCCGAGCTGGACGGCGCCATTTCCATGATGGAGCTCTACGGCCAGCTGCTTCCCCATATCAACGAGATGCTGGACGATCCGGATTTCGTGCCCGCGACGGGCTACGGCGTGGCCTGGGCCACCTCAAACGGCGAAGCCAACGCCGTCTATCCGGACAACAGCCTCGCCGTGGACGGCATTTCGAACGTCATCCGCGTTCTCGAGGAGGTTGAAAACGACAAACTGTCCGATCTGGTCTATCTGGAAGGCAACGCCTGTATGGGCGGCTGCGTGGGCGGCCCCCTCACCTTCGAGAACAGCTATGTGGCGAAGAACTCCATCCGCAAAATGGTGGGCCATATGCCGCCCGTTCATCCCGACTCGGCCGTGCCCATCTCCACGCTGAACAAGTATCCCACCAAAAACGACCTGCCCATCGAGCCCAACACCGCCGAAAAGCTGGACGACAACATGGTGGACGCCATGCGCAAGATGAAGCGCATGAACGAGATCATCAAGCGGCTGCCCGGTTACGACTGCGGCTCCTGCGGCTCCCCTACCTGCGCCACATTCGCCGAGGATATCGTTCGCGGGTACTGCACGGAGATGGACTGCGTGCATCTGCTGCGGGAAAAGCTGAAGGTCATGGCCGAGGATATGGTGGAGCTCGCCCAATCGCGGCGCGAATAGGAAAGAACAAAAACAGCCATCAGGAAAGAAGGTCTGAGCGATGAAGGTTTCCGATTTGATGATTCTGATCAAGGCGAACAATCTTACCGGCGAAGTATCCACCGACCGGGACGTGGCCTGCGGCTATGTCTGCGACCTGCTCAGCTGGGTTATGGCTCACGGCGAGGAAGGCATGGCCTGGGTGACGGTGCAGACCCACCTGAACGTGGTGGCGGTTGCCGCGCTGTCTGAAATGGCCTGCGTGATCCTGCCCGAGGGCATCGTCATGGAGCAGGAAAGCGTCGATAAGGCCAACGCCGAGGGCATGTGCGTGCTCTCCTCGCCCCTTACGGCCTATGAGATCTGCGGGCTCCTGGCTTCCGCGGGCGTTCCCGCCCACGCGTGAGCCATGGAAACCCTCTTTTGCGACCTGCACCTGCATTCATGCCTTTCGCCCTGCGGAAGCGACGATATGACGCCCTCCAACATCTGCGGCATGGCCATGATCAAGGGCCTTAACATGATCGCCGTGACGGACCACAACAGCGCCCGCAATCTGCCCGCGGCGCAGGCCTGCGCGGACGCCTACGGCCTGCTGCTGATTCCCGGCATGGAGATCACCACGCGCGAGGAAGTGCACCTGCTGGGGTATTTCCCGACGGTCGACCAGGCGCTGGAGTTCAGCGAATTCCTGCGCGCCCATATGCCGAAGAAAAAGAACAAGCCTTCGTTTTTCGGAAACCAGCTGGTGATGGACGAGGATGACAACGTTCTCGCCGAGGAGGATGAACTGCTGATCGGCGCCGCCGACCTGTCGCTCGGCGAGCTGACGAAGCTCATCCGCGAGGCGGAGGGCGTGCCCGTGCCGGCGCATATCAACCGGGGCTCCAACGGCCTGCTCATCAATCTGGGCTTCGTGCCGGAGGATCTGCGCCTGACGGCCGTCGAGGTGTGGCGCGGGCTGCCCTGCGCGCACACGCCTCAGGAGGGCCGCGTGGTATTGCATTCTTCGGACGCTCACTATCTGGGCGATATCATGGAGGCCGACGTCTCCATAGACCTGCCGGAACGCTCGGTCGGGGCCTTTCTGGAGTATCTGCGCCGGGGACGGCCCGCCGTGTGAGAACAAATCTGAAATACGTCCCGGAAGGCTCTTCTCCCCGGACAGACGCGCGTCAGCAGAGTTTGTCGCCTGTAACCACGGCGGCTATTTGTTAATTCATTGACACGCAAAAAAACTCATTTACAAACATAACGGCTCATGTTATAATAATCGGAGAATTTATGAGCGTAGCTCATGAAGATTAAAAGGAGGCATTGATACCACAATGGATGACCAAAGAGCGAAATTTGCAGAGCTTGAAAAGCTCATTGCAGATCACAAGGACCAGCCAGGCGCGCTGATGCCCGTCCTGCAGGGCGCGCAGGCTATCTTCGGCTGCGTATCGGAGGATGTGCAGAAGTTCATTGCCGAGGGCCTGGGTGTCACTCTGGCTGAAGTTTACGGCGTTGCCACCTTCTACGCTCAGTTCTCCCTCCATCCCAAGGGGAAATACCTGATCAGCGTTTGCCTGGGAACGGCCTGCTATGTCAAGGGCAGCCAGAGCGTTCTGGATCGCCTGAGCAAGCTGCTTGACATCCCGGTGGGCGGAACCACTCCCGACGGCAAGTTTACCCTTGAAGCGACCCGCTGCCTGGGCGCCTGCGGCCTGGCTCCCGTTATGATGATCAACGGCAAGGTGTACGGCCGCCTGACGCCCGACGTCGTCCCCGGCATCATCGAACAGTATAAGAACGACGAGGTCGAAGCGTGAAAGAGATAGCCCTGCACCTGCTGGACATCGTTCAGAACAGCGTGAAGGCGAACGCTTCCCATGTGGACATCGGCTTCGAGCTGGATGCCGGAGGCGTTCTGACCATGTCCGTGAAGGATGACGGCTGCGGCATGACGAAGGAGTTCGTCGAGCGGGTTTCAAGCCCCTTTGTGACAACCCGCACCACGCGCAAGGTGGGCCTGGGCATACCCCTTTTGATGCAGAACGCCATGCAGTCCGGCGGGAAGGTCGAGATCGAGAGCGAACCGGGCAAAGGCACGACCATCCGGGCCACCTTCCACGTCAGCTCCATCGACTGCCTGCCGCTGGGCGATCTGGCTTCCACCATGGCGACCATTATCATGGGCAGTCCGGATAAGCCCGAGTTTTCCCTGCGCTGCGCTTCCCCCGCCGGCGAGATGAGTTTCTCGACCGAGGAGATCCGCCCCATGCTGGAAGGCGTGTCTCTGGCGGAACCGGACGTTGTGCAATGGATCCAGCAATCATTACAGGAAGAAATTGAACCTATTTTAGGAGGGATCATGCGATGAAATCTTTGGCAGAGCTGGAAGCTATCCGCAAGGCAACGCTTTCCAGGATCAACGTGCGCACTGAGGAAAAGAGCGATGCGACCCGTGTGGTCATCGGCATGGCGACCTGCGGCATCGCGGCCGGCGCGCGCCCTGTTATGCTGTCCTTCATGGATGAGATCCAGAAGCGCCAGCTGGCGCACGTGACCGTCTCCCAGACCGGATGCGTCGGCATGTGCCGTCTGGAGCCGATGGTCGACGTCATCGTGCCCGGCAAGGAAAAAGTCACTTATGTGCACGTAAAGCCCGACATGGTGCCGCGTATCGTCGCTGAGCACATTGTCAACGGACGTCCCGTGCAGGAATACACCATTGGCGCTGTTGAGAACGCTTGATCGGAGGATTAGAGAAGCATGGATATTTATCGCGCACATGTACTGGTCTGCGGTGGTACTGGCTGTTCCTCTTCCGGTTCCGCAACGCTGATTGAACGCTTCGAGCAGAAGATCGCGGAAAACGGTCTGGAGAAGGAAGTCAAGGTCATTCGCACAGGTTGCTTTGGTCTCTGCGAGGCCGGCCCTGTCGTTATCGTCTATCCGGACGGCACTTTCTACAGCCGCGTGAAGCCCGAGAACGTGGATGAAATCGTCACTGAGCACCTGCTCAAGGGCCGCAAGGTGGAGCATCTGGTGTACACCGATCATGCCACGAAGGAGCAGAACGCTGAGAAAGCTCTGGAGGATATCAACTTCTACAAGCATCAGATGCGCATCGCGCTGCGCAACTGCGGCGTGATCGACCCCGAGAACATCGACGAATATCTGGCCATGGACGGCTACCGCGCGCTGGAAAAGGCCCTGACCTCCATGACCCGCGAAGAGGTCATCGACGAAGTGCTGAAGTCCGGCCTGCGCGGCCGCGGCGGCGCCGGTTTCCCCACCGGCAAGAAGTGGCAGTTCGCTTATAACAGCGTGAGCGATCAGAAGTACGTATGCTGCAACGCCGACGAAGGCGACCCCGGCGCGTTCATGGACCGCTCCATCCTTGAGGGCGACCCGCACGCCGTCATCGAGGCCATGGCCATCGCCGGCTATGCCATCGGCGCCAGCGAAGGCTACATCTACGTCCGCGCCGAGTATCCCATCGCCGTGAAGCGTCTGCAGGTTGCCATCAGCCAGGCCGAAGATTACGGCCTGCTGGGCGACGACATCCTGGGCACCGGCTTCAAGTTCCATCTCTCCATCCGCCTGGGCGCCGGCGCGTTCGTCTGCGGCGAGGAGACCGCGCTGATGCACTCCATCGAGGGCAAGCGCGGCGAGCCGACCACCCGTCCTCCGTTCCCGGCGGTCAAGGGCC